>NZ_JAZHLK010000011.1:0-98710 GCF_036549515.1 Aurantimonas sp. E1-2-R+4
TCCTCGGTGATCTTCAATGCCATCGCTCGCCCGCTCCCTTCGCCGGGACAGGGAATCACGCGCAGCGAAAATAAGAAAATCACAACCGAGTCAGATCAAACGCTGGCCGGTATGACGCATCGATGCGCGAATAGTTTCGCACCGGCTTCTCGACGATGGCGGTGAAACCGTAATAGGCGTCCGCGACACGGTAATTGAAGATGAAGCCGGAGCCGGCGATGGTCAGATACGGCTTGTCTGCGACGTTCTCGCGGGTTGCCAGGCCAATGGCCAACAGGATCACGACAAGGCCGATGCAGGCGAGGAGCACCTGCCGGACACTGATTTTGTCGAGGCGGTTGAGCATGGCCTGGCTCCCGGTTTCAGGGGGCAGGCTGATAATATTACGCCGAAAATCGCCGCGCGGCCAGATGCGATCGGGCGCTGAACGATCGCGCCGGCGCCGGCGCTGGCAGCCTCTCAGTCGAACAGGCTGGAGACCGATTCCTCGGATGCGGTGCGGGCAATCGCCTCGCCGAGAAGGTTCGCGGTGGTCACGACCCGGATGTTGTGGGCGGCAAGGATCGCCTTGGTCGGCTGGATCGAATCTGTGATCACCAGTTCCTTAAGGCTCGAGGCGGTGATGCGGGCGGCGGCCCCGCCCGACAGGACGCCGTGGGTGATGTAGGCCGACGCGCTGTTGGCGCCGGCCTTCACCAGCGCGTCGGCGGCGTTACACAGCGTGCCGCCGGAATCGATGATGTCGTCGATCAGGATGCAGTTGCGGCCGGTGACGTCGCCGATGATGTTCATCACCTCCGAATCGCCGGGCCGGTCGCGGCGCTTGTCGACGATGGCAAGCGGTGCGTCGAGGCGCTTGGCCAGCGCCCGCGCGCGCACGACGCCGCCGACGTCCGGCGAGACGACCATCAAATTCGACAGATCCTGATGCGCCTTCACGTCGCGCGCGATCAGCGGCACCGCGAAGAGATTGTCAGTCGGGATGTCGAAGAAGCCCTGGATCTGCCCGGCATGGAGATCCAGCGTCATGACGCGATCGGCGCCCGCCTCGGTGATCAGATTGGCGACCAGCTTGGCGGAGATCGGCGTGCGGCCGCCGGCCTTCCGGTCCTGCCGGGCATAGCCGAAATAGGGGACTACGGCGGTGATGCGGCGGGCCGAGGCCCGGCGCAGGGCATCGATCATGATCAGCAGTTCCATGAGATGGTCGTTGGCCGGATAGGCCGTCGACTGGACGATGAAGACATCCTCGCCGCGCACATTCTCCTGGATTTCGACGAAGATTTCCTGATCGGCGAAACGTCGGACCATGGCGTCGCCGAGAGGCAATTCCAGGTAGCGTCCGATGGCTTCTGCGAGAACGCGATTGGAATTGCCGCTGAACAGTTTCATCGCGTTCTTTCCGGTAATCGGACCACCGATTGGGCAAGCGCTATGGCGTGCCGTTTCCGGGCGGTGTCCGTGGCGAGGCCGATCGATGGAGGGGCTCATAACAACATCGCGCCAATCGTCAACCCGCACGGCTTCGCGGTGCGGCAAGAATCACCCAAGCGGCACGCAAGGTGAGATGGTGCTCAGCCGGCGCGGGGCGCCAATTCTGAGGCCTCGCTGAGGGTCCGCCTGGCGACGGTCTGGAAGGTGGTCAGATCGACCGCGGCCCAGGGGTCGTCCGTCTTGCCGGGAATGGTCTCCTGGCCCTGGATGCGCTTGATGCGCTGGTCGTTGGCGTCGAGCACGTCCCAGACATAGACGAGCGTGGTCGTGGAGCCGTCGTTGAACGCCGAGAAATAGCCCTTGAGCCGAACATCCGCGACCGATTCCGAGGCGGGCCGGATCCGCAGGCCTTGCGCCGCCGCCGTGTCGGAGAGCGCGCGGGCGAGCAATTCGGCCTTGTCCTGAGGCGCCCCGACAAGTGGCAGGAATTGGATTTCGCCCGTGGTTCGGACTGCGGCGGTGGCGGAGGCGGGCATAGCCGCAGGCGGTGGGGTGGCGGCCACTTGAGTCGGCGGCGGGGCGAGTGGCTCGGATGCGAGCGTTGTGGGAGGAGGAGCGAGCGGCGCGGACGCGACCGCGGCACGCCGGGGCGTGAGCGGCTCGGACGCGGCAGGCGGATAGGCTGCGGCCGGAGAGGCGGCGGCGGGATAAGCCGCGACCGGATACTGGGCCAGCGGCGCGGGCGGCGGTGCCCATATGCTATCGCCGGCTGCCGCGGACATCGAGCCCACTGGCGCTCCGAGCATGCTTGTCGAACCGATGTCGATACTCGGCACCGGGCCATTCTGTCCCATGCCGATGGTGCCGTCGACGCCGGTACAGGCGGTGAGGACCGCGGAAAGGCTGACGGCAATGACCGGCGCGCGACGGGCGTTGCGGGTTTTCACGGGAGCTGTTCCCTTGCCGTTGTCAGGTCTGGCGTTTCCACCAGTCGAACGTCAGCAACCTCTTGCAGGGAAATCTTAAAAAACCCTCGAAAATGGCACTTTGGCCCGGTCGATGCGCGCGATTCGATTGTTGTGCTTTACAGAACGATAAGATCGAGCGGCAAGCGCGATAGCGGCTCCGGCTCGGCCGTCGTCGTCAGATAGGTGCGCCCGAGCGTCATGGCGGTCTCGCTATCGGAATCCATGATGATCATGTGGGCGAACAGAGTCATGCCCGGCTCGATGACAGCCGGATTACCGGAATGGAACATCGGCATGTCCATCCAGGATGGGGCGTAGCGCGCGCCGAGCGAATAGCCGCAGGCGCTCAGCCGGTGGCGGGCCAGCTCGTGCGCCTCCATGACGGCGGCATGGGCGTCGAAGACATCGCCGAACGTATGACCGGGCTGCATGGTCGCTTCCACCGCTTCCAGCGCCTCCCGGGCGGCGGCATGCAGTTCGAGGTGCCGGTCGGTGGGCCGGCCGACGATCACGGTGCGCATCAATGCCGCGTGGTACTGGGCCTTGACGCCGGCCCATTCGAGGGTCAGCTGGTCCGCTTCGTCAAGCTTTCGCCGACCGGATTTGTAGCGGCAGAGCAGGGCGTCGCGGCCGGACCCGACGATGAAGGGGTTGGCGGGGTAGTCGCCTCCCTGTCGAAGGATCTCGCCTTGCATTGCCGCGAGGATTTCGGCCTCGTCCGCCCCCGGCCGGATCAGCGGCCGGGCGGCGTCGAAGGCGTCGTCGGCGAGGCGCGCGGCTTCGCGGACCATGTCGATCTCGGCCGGGCTCTTGACTGCCCGCAACATCGGGATAAGCGTCGAGGCGTCCTTCAGCGACGCGAACGAGCCGAGCCGTTCCGCAACCTGCTGGCCGTTGGCGGCGGTAAGCCCGTGGGTTGCCCATTCGACGCCGATGCGCGCCCCGAGCAAACCCATCTCGTCCAGCATGTCGCGCAGATCGATGACGGGATCGGCGCTCCCTCGGTCACGCCAGACCGTGATCGCATCGAGAATCGACGTATGGCGAGCCTGGCGAAGATCGGCCGAGCGGGTCAAAAGGCGCATCTCGCCGTCCGCCTTCACCACGAGGCTCTGGAAGAAGCAGAAGCCAAACGAATCGTAGCCGGTCAGCCAATACATCGAATCCTGGGCAAACAGCATCATCGCATCCAGCTTTTGCTCGCCCATTTCGAGGATCAGCCTGTCCCGCCGGGCCTCGAATTCGTCCCGTCCGAAATGCAGCATCGGTCAGCCTCTCAGAGCGATGGCGGATAGCTGGCGGCCGTAGTCGGGCTCGCCGCGATGGGTGGTGCGCCGGTAGGAAAAGAAACGGTCGGGGTCGGCGTAAGTGCAGGTGCCGACGAAACTCGCGGCGACGCCGCTGGCCCGCAATTGCGCCAGGATGAAGCCCGGCAGGTCGAACTGGCGTTTATCGGGCGACGCTCCGCCGAGGAAGAAACGCTCTCTCGTCGCGTCGCCGTCGAGGAACTCGGTCATCATGTTGACGCCCACCTCGTAGTTGGGCTGCGTGATCGTCGGTCCCAGCACGGCCGCGATCGAGTCCCGGTCCGCGCCGGCCCTCTCCATCGCCGCGACCGTGGCTTCGAGGACGCCGCCGAGCGCCCCGCGCCAGCCGGCATGGGCGGCGCCGATCACGCCGTTCCTCGGGTCGGCGAAGAGCACCGGGCCGCAGTCGGCGGTCACGACGCCGATGGCGAGCCCGGGGCGGCTGGTCACGATGCCGTCGACGCGTGGTCGTTCCCCCGTGAACGGTCCATCGACCACGACGGCTTCTCCGGAATGGACTTGCCAAGGGGTCGCGAGATTGTCCGGTGTCGCGCCCAGCGTGGCGGCCGCTCGGGCGCGATTTTCCTCGACATCTTCGCGCCGGTCGTTCGAGCCGGCACCGACGTTCAGACCCTCATAGATGCCTTCCGATACCCCGCCGAGGCGCGTGAAAAAGGCATGGCTGACGCACCCGGCACCGGTCAGGCGGTCCGAGCGGATGATCGCCGTATCGGCGAGGGGAGTAGCGGGGCTTGCTCGGGTATCGGACATGGCGCGGGATGGTGGTGGAGGGTTCGGGCGAAGTCAATGCGGCGTCAATCGACCCCGGCCAGCCCGAAAGGCGGTAAAGACAATGGGCGAGAAGACGCTGACAATACCTTGAAAAGAATCCCCATCTCTTTCTCGCTGGTGCCTGCCAGCCGCGCCACCGCGGCCCGGATTTCCTCCTGCCCCGCCTCGTCCATTCCACTGCCGAGAGTGCCGGCGCGTTCGAGGAGACCAAGGGCGAGCAGACATTCACCCTGGGGCGCGGCGGCAGAGACTGCGAGCCCTGCATGTCGAAACGGCGCAGCGATCCGCGCGAAATCGACATGGCTGGTGAGGTCCGCTTCGCCCGGCCGGTCGAGCGGATCTGCGAAGGCATGGCCGTGGATCGCCTGTAGCGTGTCCCCGAAGCCGGTCGCGGCATGGCCGTAGTCGATGAACAGCCCGGCACCGCCGTCCTCGGCCAGGCGCTGGGCGATGGCCGCCGCCAGGGTCTCGCGCGCCGGCGAGACTTCGAGGACCGCGCCGGCCATCGGCGGGTGCGGCAAAGTCGCGGCGATCTTGCCAGGCGTTTCCGACCTTGCCTGGCACAGCACGAACTCGAACCGCCCGCTATCGGCAACGGCGACGCAGCGCTCGCGCCAGCTCTCGCCGTCGAAGACGAATTGGCGGATGGCGAGTGCGTCGAAGAGTTCGTTGGCGACGAGAAGCAGTGGCTCCCGTTCCAGATCCGCGATCCGTCTGACCCTGCGGATCGGCAGATCGAACCGGTCGAGCGTCGTCATCTGCTCGGCGGCGAGCCGGTCGCTGGTTTCCACCAATCGGACCTTGGCGGCCTTGAGGCAGTCCGGGGCGACCGACCGCAAGGTGCGCAGGATGTCGGCCATCAGCGTGCCGCGTCCCGGCCCGATCTCGGCGAGCAGGAACGAAGCTGGGGAGCCGTGTTCGCGCCACGCCGCGGCGATCCAGGCGCCGATCAGTTCGCCGTACATCTGGCTGATCTCCGGCGCGGTGATGAAATCGCCGGTCCGGCCGAACGGCTCGCGCGCGGCGTAATAGCCGTGCTCGCGGTCGAACAGCGCCAAGTCCCAATAGCGATCGAGGCCGATCGCCCCCTCGATGCGGATCAACTCCGCGATCTTGCGGGCGAGCGGGTTCAAGATTGTGCGGCGCCGGTTCCCGCGTCCTCCACGGAACGCGGCTCGTAGGCGCGCGGCTTGGCGGTCGCCATGCCCCAGATGCCGATCAGAAGCATCGGGATCGACAGCACCATGCCCATGGTCAGCCAGCCGCCGTACAGATAGCCGAGCTGCACGTCCGGCATGCGGAACAGCTCCACGAAGATGCGGGCGCAGCCATAGCCGAACAGAAACAATCCTCCGACAAAGCGGGGACGGCCGAGCATCTTGAAGTGATGGGTGGCAATCCTGAGGATCAGCCACAACACGATGCCCTCAAGTGCCGCCTCGTAGAGTTGGCTCGGGTGCCGGGGCAGCGCATCGGGGGCGTCGGGGAACACCATCGCCCAGGAGACGCTCGTCGGGGCGCCCCACAGCTCGCCATTGATGAAGTTGGCGATGCGTCCGAAGAATAGCCCAAACGGCACCGATGCGGCGACCACGTCGATCAGGCTCCATACTGGCACCTTATAGACCCGGCAGAAGATCAGCATGGCGACGAAGACCCCGATGAGGCCGCCGTGGAAGGCCATGCCACCCTCCCAGACCTTGAAGATGGCCAGCGGTTCGGCGGCGTATCGTTCGAAATCGTAGAAGAACACGGAGCCCAATCGCCCGCCGATGACGATGCCGAGGGTGAGGTACAGGATCAAATCGTCGATATGGGTCTTGGTAATCGGCGAGACGCCGTTCGGCCAGAGCTTGGTGTTGCCGACGAGATAGCGCCCGTAAAGCCAGCCGCAGAGAATGCCGGCGACATAGGACAGGCCGTACCAGCGCAACTGGACCAGTCCGAGATCGAGAAAGACCGGGTCGATCTGCGGATAGGTCAGGACGCCGAGAGTGGGAAGGGTGAGCATCGAACCGCCGTTACAAGATTGCCGGCGCATAACGCCGCTTGGAATGCGGCGGGACATAGACCTTGTCCCTACTGGAGGGTCAAGGGCGCCGCTGGATGATTACAGCATCGCGTGAAGCTTTGATTTGCGTCAATGCCGCGGCAGGCCACAAAGCCGATAACGTCATCATCGCCTATGTCGCCAATCGCGGTCTCGGACGAACCTCAGACTCGGTTTAGCGCGTGACAGTGCCCGGCAACGAGGCTTGATGCCGGCCGTGCCGGCGATCAAAGGGAGACCACCGATGTTCAAGTCGATAATGGCGTTGACGACATCCGCGTTGATCCTGGCCGGCAGCGCCATGGCCGCCAAAGGCGACCAGAACCATGGCGCCGCCGGACAGCAGGATCGAACAGGCAAGATGATGCAGCAGCAGGACGACGACATGATGCGTCCGGGCGGGCAGCGGTCGGAACGTGCGGAGGAGGACGACAGCAAAATGCGGCCGGGGCGGCAGCGCTCGGAGAGCGACGACGAGCGGTGGGGCATGCGGGGCGGTATGATGGGTTCCCGCATGGGCGGCGCTCATATGATGCGGATGATGATGATCCTGCTCGATACCGACGGCGATGGCGCTTTGTCACTCGATGAGGTCCAGGCCGTGCATGCGCGGTTCTTCAAGGCGGTCGACGCCGACGCGAATGGCAAGGTCACGATCGAGGAAATGCAGGTCTTCATGTCACCAATGGGCGGCAGGCCGGGTCGTCAGTAGGCCTCTTGGTATGACGGGAAACCGGGCGCCACTGGTTGCGCCCGGCATCCTGCATGGTTTTTAGCGTACCGCTCCGTCGTGGCGTTCAGCCGCGCGTTGCCCCGGCTTGCTCGCGGAAGAACCGCAGCATTTCGCGGCTGGCGTCGGGGCCTTTCGGCTCCGTATAGGTTCCGGCGGGACTGCCGCCGGACCATGCGTGGCCGGCGCCATGCAGGACCCAATGTTCAAGCGAAGACCCTCGTTGGTCGTCGGCGTGGACCGTCTGGGTATATCGTATCCCGCCGGGGGCTTCGCCCTGGCGAATTTCGGTCTGGACTCCGGCGGCGGCCTTCGCCTGTTCAATCACATGCTCGCCATTGACGGGATGCACGGTAGCGTCGCGATCACCATGGAAGACGATGGTCGGGACGAAGCCGCCGGACGGCGACGTCTGGGAGTTGGGGGCAGCGCCGTTGCGCATGGCGGCGAAGGCGGACCCCATGTCGCGCGCGGCCCCGCGGGCGAGGCCCGAATGCACGCCGACGGCGGTGAACAGCTCGGGATAGGTCGCTCCCATGATCGCCGCCGCGGCGCCACCAGCGGACAGGCCGGCGACGTAGACGCATTCCGGCTCGACGGAAAATTCGTCGATGATCTGTCGGGTGATTCCGGCGATCAGCGACGGCTCGCCGCGATCGCGCTCCTGATCGCCCGCATTGAACCAGTTCCAGCATTTGGAGGTGTTGGCCGAGCGGGACTGGGCGGGGTAGGCCACCAGGAAGGTCTGCTCCTCGGCCAGCTCGTTCATCCGCGTGCCAGCGGCGAAGTCGTCGGGCGACTGGGTACAGCCGTGCAGCATGACGACGAGTGGCACCGCCTGCCCATCATATCCGCTCGGGACATAGATCTTGTAGTCGCGGCTTCCCGCCGCGTTGGCGTAGGTGCGGGCGGAAAATCGGGCACCCTCGGGCAAGGGACCTGTGTCGGGAGCGACCGGCGAACCGCCGAGACCCTCGAACCCTTGCGTCCCGATCCGGTCGAGAAATCCACGCAGCACCTGCGGGATCTCGGATTTTCTCGACTCGTTCCGCGGGTCTCTGTCCGGGGAAGGTGATGCGGTCCGGGTTTTTGAAGTCACGGCGGGCGGGGTGATGTCGATGACGGAAGCTGGGTCACCTGCAGGCCGGCGATCCTTGTCGTGCTGTGCGTCGAAACCCGCGGCCGACGAGGCCTCGTCCGAACTCAACCCTTGCAGAAGGGCCATCGCTTCCTGGAGTTGCCCGTTTCGGGTCAGACGGGTCGCCTCCATCATGGTGGCCTTGGAAAGTGGTTTCATGGATTGAAATCCTGTGGGGAGGAGCGCGCAGCCCGGTGCCTCCGGTTTGGGAGAAGAACGCGAGTGCGGTGAATGCGAAGAAGGAATGCTGCATTGCAGCAATTGGTTCCCGATGACGGTAACAATCATCGATACCTCGGACGGACCAATCGAAACGCCACCCGTCATTTCAGCCGGACGCCGCCCTCCAACGCCCAAGAAGGGCCAATGGAGGGCGGCGGTTCGGATTATTTCAGGAGATTCAACAGCTCTTTCGCCGCGTCTTCGGAGGATGCCGGGTTCTGGCCGGTCACCAGCTTGCCGTCGACGACCACGTAGGAGCCCCAGTCGGCGCCCTTTTCGTAGAGGCCGCCATTCGCCTTGAGCATATCCTCCACCAGGAAGGGCACCACGTTTGTGAGGCCGACGGCCTCTTCCTCGGTGTTGGTGAATCCCGCCACGCGGCGGCCGGAGACCAGCGGCTTGCCGTCCATGCCATTGGTGTGGCGGAAGATCGCCGGGGCATGACAGACGGCGCCAACCGGGCGATCGCTGGCGGCGAACGCTTCGATCAGGCGCTTGCTGTCGGCGCTCTCGGCGAGATCCCAGAGCGGGCCGTGGCCACCCGGATAAAAGACCGCGTCGAACTCCGCCGCGTCGATGTCGGCGAGCTTGGCGGTCGAGGCCAGCGCCTGTTGTGCGGCGTCGTCCTTCTTGAAGCGTTCCGTCGCTTCGGTCTGGGCATCGGGGGCATCGCTCTTCGGGTCGAGCGGCGGCTGGCCGCCCTTCGGTGAAGCAAGTGTGATCTTCGCGCCGGCGTCGCGCAGCACGTAATAGGGCGCGGCGAACTCCTCCAGCCAGAATCCGGTCTTCTCGCCGGTGTCGCCGAGGGTGTCGTGGGAGGTGAGGACCATCAGAATGTTCATGTGCTTATCCTTGAGACTGATTATTTCGTGTTGCCGACGCGGATCACCCGCTTGCCGAAATTTTCGCCCTTGAGCAGGCCGAAGAGAGCCTGCGGAGCGTTTTCAAGACCGTCGATGATCTCTTCGCGGTAGTGAATCTTTCCCGCCTCGATCCACGCCCTCATCGCTTTGGCGAATTCGGGATAGAGGTGGACGAAGTCGTTGAAGATGATGAAGCCGCGCACGGTCAGCTGCTTGCGCAGGATCTGACCCATCAGCCAGTTCATCCGGTCCGGCCCGTCGGGCAGGCTGGTGGCGTTGTACTGCGAGACCAGGCCGCAGACCGGTATCCGGGCGCCGATATTGAGCAGGGGCACGACCGCGTCGAGGACCTTGCCGCCGACATTCTCGAAATAGATGTCGATGCCGTCAGGCGTCGCGGCTTTCAGCTGTTCGGCGAAATCCCCGGATTTGTGATCGATGCAGGCGTCGAAGCCGAGCGTGTCGACGGCGTAGGCACACTTTTCAGCACCACCCGCAATGCCGACGACGCGGCAGCCCATGAGCTTGCCGATCTGGCCGACCGTAGCGCCCACAGGGCCGGTTGCCGCGGCGACGACGAGGGTCTCGCCTTCTTTCGGCGCACCGATCTGGGTGAGCCCCGCCCAAGCGGTGAAGCCGGGCATGCCCATGATGCCGAGCGCCCAGGATGGATGCTTGGGATCGCGGCCCAGCGCCGTTAGGCCTTGGCCGTCCGACAACGCGTAGTCCTGCCAGCCATTGAAGCTGAGCACCCAGTCGCCCGTGTCGAAACCCTTCAGTTTGGATTCGACGACCTTTGACACCGTGCCGCCGACCATGACCTCGCCGACCGCGACCGGCGGGGCATAGGAGGGCGCGTCGCTCATCCGGCCGCGCATATAGGGATCGAGCGACAGGAACTCGGTGCGCAACAGCATCTGGCCATCCGCGGGAGCGGGGATGGCCATGCTTTCGAGCTTGAGCGTGCTGTCGGTTGGCTCGCCCTTGGGGCGTTCGGCGAGAACGATACGGCGGTTGGCGTTGTCGGTTTGGGGCATGATCAACTTTCGATTGGAATGTAAGGGAGGGCGCGCGGTTGTTCGTCCGGCGCGAGACAATTTCAGGGCCGACGGATCAGCCTCTCGGTCGCCGCCATGGCGACATCGAAAGGAGAGCCGTCCCGTGCCAGGCTTGCCATGAGGCTCGCGCCGAGCCAGATCTGGTAAAGAGTCGTGGCGAGGGCTTCCGGATCGTCGGTCGGGCCGATCGACCCGTCGCTGACGCCTTGGCGTAGAGCCGAGGCCAATTTGGCCACGATGGCACCGACCCCGTCCTGCAGGATCGCGCTCATGCCGGGCGACAGGTCGGCGACCTCGGCGGACAGCTTGACCACTAGGCACCGATCCTCCGACCGGGAGCTGCATTGTTTCAGCCGCCAGTCGGAAAAATATGCCAGCAGGCGATCCTTCGCCGACAGGGCGGTGTTGTCGAGGGTCTGGGTGAGATCGGCCTTGTAGCCTTTCACGAAGCTCTCGAGTAGTGCGCAGCCATAGGCCTCCTTGGAGGGGAAGTAATGGTAGAACGACCCCTTCGGCACCGCGGCCGCCTTCAGAAGTTCCTGAAGTCCCACGGCCGTGAATCCCCGCTGGGCGGCGAGCCCTCTTCCAACGGTCAGAAGATGCGTTCGGGTATCGGTCATGGCCGACATATTGGGTCGATTAGACCGGTCGTCTAGTGGGGAGGGCCGAAAAAGGTCGTCGAGAGCATCGGCGAAAAAATAAGAAGCCGGGTCGCCGGGAATAAGGAACCCGCGACCCGGACGAGCCTCAGAGCGCCGAGAGGAGATCCCGCGTCGGCCAACCGTCCGCCGGAAGACCGAGCCGCTGCTGCTCGCGGCGCACGGCCGAGCGGGTGTTTTCGCCGAGGATGCCGTCGACGCCGCCGACATCATGGCCGAGCTCGACGAGTCGCTGCTGCAGTCGCTTGGTCTGATCGAGGTCGAGGCCCGGCTGCGGATGGCCCATGTCGATCGGCGGGACACCGGCGAGGCGGGTGGAGAAATACGCCGCGGTCAGCGAGTAGACCAGCGACTTGTTCCATTTCAGATAAATGTCGAAGTTCGGATAGGCGAGGAAGGCCGGGCCGCCGCGCCCCATCGGCAGGATCAGCGCCGCTGGCAGCTCGTCGGCGGGTAGCGGCGAACCATCGGCCTTGGCGACGCCGAGCGCGGCGAAGCTGGAGCGCGGTTCCTTGTTGACGAGGGCGGCACGGTCCCAGGGGAAAGCTGCCGGCACTCGCACGGCTTCCAGCCACGGCTCGCCGCCGCGCCAGCCGAGCGACTGGATGTATTTGCCGGTGGTGACGAGGACGTCCGCGGCATCCTTGCGCAGATCGACGCGGCCATTGCCGTCGCCGTCGGTGCCGAAGGCGATATATTCCTCCGGCAGAAGCTGGGTCTGGCCGATCTCGCCGGCCCAGGCGCCCTTCATCTCCGACGGGGTGAGGTAGCCGCGATCGACGATCTCGATCGCGCCGATGAGATGCGGGCGGAACAACTCCGGCCGCCGGCAGTCATGGGCGAGCGTCGCCAGAGCCGCCAGCGTGTCGAAATTGCCGAGCACAGCGCCGTAGTCGGTCTCCAACCCCCAGAAGGCGGCGATCACCGGACCGGGAACGCCCGTCTCTGCCTCCACCTGGGCAAGGACGCTGGCGTATTTTTGAAGGTTCGCCTTGCCCTGGGTCAGCCGGTGACCATTGACCATGCGAGTGGCGAATTGCTGCCAATCCTGGGCGAAGACGCCCTGCGCCCGGTCGGCGGCGAGCACCTTCTGGTCGATTCGCATGCCGGCGAGCGCCGTATCGACGGCAGCCGGAGACAGGCCCTTTGCGAGTGCTTCGGCCCGGACCCCGTCGAGGAACTGCGAAAAGTCGCCGCCGCACTGCTGCGCCGCCGCGAGGCTGGTGCCCGAGAGGAGCAAGGTCAGGGTCAGGGCAAGACGGCGGGCTCGAAGCATCGCGGGGATCCTTTTCTCTAAAGACGGCGAGGGCGCACGCCGATTAGCCATTCAAGATGGCGGATTGAAGAAGGTCAGCGCGAGAGATTCGCTTCCAGCCATTTTTTCCAATCCTCGCGGGTGCCGGCAAAGGCGTTGCGGTCGACCTCGCCCTTTATGCCCGGCACGGTGCCCTTCTCGGTGTATTGCCAAAACCGGAATCGGCGGTTCTCATAGACGTTGTCGGGATGATCCCGCACTGCTCGCACCCAGACCTCATGGCGCGGGAAGGCGCCGACCAGCCGGTCGCGATGCACGTCGATCGGGATGTAGAGCAGCGGGCGCTGCCCATAATGGCGTTCGAGGGCATCGGCCATTGCCGTTACCTCGCGGACCAGCTCCTCGCGGGGCGGGCGCTTGGTGCAGGTCGGCGAGAAGGGCGTCCATTCGATGTCGATCACCGGCGGCAGCGCCAGGCGATCTTTTGGGACGGCGTTGATGAAGGCCCGTGCCTGCTCGATGCCCGGCCGGCAATGATACCAGAAATGATAAGCGCCGCGCGGTATGCCGACCGCCCGGGTTTTCCGCCAGTTTTCCGCAAACCGTTCGTCGACCCGGTCGCCGCCCTCGGTCGCCTTCAGCCAGGCAAAGGCGACACCGCTGTCGCGGGCCGCGTCCCAGTCGATCGCGCCTTGATATTTCGAGATGTCGATGCCGTGGACCGGGTATTGATAGGCCGACTCAGCGGCCATGCCAGTGAGGCCGAGCTCCTTGACGTCGAGGGCGGTGGAGCGGCAGCCGCCGACCAGCAGCGCCGCCGCTATGCCGGCCAGGACAAGCGCCCGCCTGCCCAGACCGCGGCGCGCTCGGGTCGATGGGGCCGGGTGGGTTTGAAAAAAAGGCTTCATCGTCGGCTCGGATCGGTTCGAGGGGGCCATCATGATGGCGGGTTGGGGCAAATCGCAAGTGGCGCCGGCGTAGGCGTTCGCGAGTCTGGCAATGGACGCGGACGGCTGCCAAGCCGATCGGGGCGCACCGACGCAATCCAGGACGAAATTTGCGCAATCTCACTCCGATCAGATCAAAGTGAGCTTGACCGAAGCTTGCCGGCGTCATTTACAGGGTCACGAGCGATCTCGGCCTTGATGGCGGCAGGGTGCGGTGTGGCATTTGCCTCGCCGGGAGCGATCGCCGATAATTGCGAATCGACAAAGGGCGGCGAGCCTCCGCAATGCAGATATTATCCAACCTGAATACCCTGCTCCAGGCAATCCCGGCCGGTGGCCGAGCCAGTCTCGAGGCGATTCTGGAAAGCATCCGGGCGTTGTTCGGCGGCGACCGGGAGACCCGCCGCCGGGTCGCCTTCGGTGTCGCGGTGATCGCCCTGTCCGCCAAGATGGCGAAAGCCGACGGCATCGTCTCCCAGCAGGAAATCACCGCGTTCCGGCAGATACTTGAAATTCCGCCCGAGGAAATGCGCAATGTCTTTCGCCTCTATGACATTGCCAAGGAGGACATTGCCGGCTTCGAGATCTATGCCGCGCGTCTGCGGGCGTTGTGCCGTGACGAGGACGGGGATTGCCAGTTGCTGGCGGATGTCCTCGACGGCCTGTTCCACATCGCCAAGGCGGATGGCCTGGTGCATGAGCGCGAACTGGCGTTCCTCGCCGAGATCGGCCGGATCTTCGGTCTGACTGAGCAGGAATTCGCCCGGATCAAGAACCGCCATATCCTGGGTGCCGAGAACCCCTATGCGGTGCTCGGGCTCGATCCTGACGCGCCCCCGGCGGAGACCCGGGCGCGTTATCTGTCGCTGGTGCGCGAGAATCATCCCGACCGGCTGTCCGCCCGCGGCGTACCGGACGAGTTCATGTTCATCGCAACTGAACGGATGAAGGCGATCAACGCCGCTTATCACTCCATCTCGGGAAAGACCGCGGCTTGAAACCCGACACCGCGCGCATCGACGAGATCCGGCCGTCGCCCAACCACACCGAACGCCGGTTGTCGGGCGGCCCGGACATGCTGATCCTCCACTATACCGGGATGGGCACGGGCGAGGGCGCGGTGCGTTGGCTGTGCGATCCGCAAAGCGGGGTGTCGTGCCACTATCTCGTGCATGAGGACGGCCGCGTCGTCCAGATGGTGCCCGACGAGCAACGCGCATGGCACGCCGGCGAAGGCAGTTGGCGGGGACGCGGCGACGTCAATTCCCGTTCGATCGGCATCGAGATCGTCAATGTCGGTCATGGCAACGGCTACCCGGATTTTCCCGCCGCGCAGATCGCCTCCGTCATCGAATTATGCAGGGAATGTGTCGGCCGCTGGCCGATTCCGCCTGAATTCGTGCTGGCACACTCCGACATTGCGCCCGCACGGAAATCAGATCCCGGCGAAAAGTTCCCTTGGGATCAACTTTTTTTTGCGGGCATCGGACACTTCGTCGTGCCGGCTCCGTTGCGCGGTGGCCGATTCTTCGGCCGGGGTGATCGGGGCGAGCCAGTCAGCGCCTATCAGTCGCTGCTGGCCGCCTACGGTTACGCGGTGCCGATCGACGGCGTATTCGAGGATACGACCCATTTCGCGACGGTCGCCTTCCAGCGTCATTTTCGTCCCGAACGGGTCGACGGTGTCGCCGACGCTTCGACGATCGAGACCCTGCATCGGTTGCTGACGGCTTTGCCCCGCTCACCCTTCGACCGGGATGCTAGGGCACCGAGCGTCGCCTGATCCGGGACGCAATATTTCAATATGAAATGTTGCGTGACAGCAATGCCACATTCCCGATCATATTGCGCTGCACACCACGGCTCGCCGAAGCCGCGATGCATTTGTGGCGAGGGGTAAAAGCCGCCTGCACAAGGGGTTGGGCGGCCTTCGATCAATTTGGGGTATTCATGCTTAGACTGACTGCCGCGGCGCTCGCCGCGACGATTTTCCTCGGCCAGACCACTGCCATCTTCGCTCATCAGACCGAGTCCGAACACGCCGAGACCGCCGGGGTTCAGGTGGCCTCGCTGGAGCGCCTTTCCGAGCGGCCCTATGCCGCGATCATCGCCAAACATGCCAAGGCCAATGGCGTGCCGATCGCTCTGGCGCATGCCGTGGTGAGTGTCGAAAGCCGCTACCGCGCCAAGGTGACCGGCGCCGCCGGCGAGGTCGGGCTGATGCAGATCAAGCCGGCGACGGCGCGCGGCATGGGCTACAAGGGCAGCACGAAGGCGCTCTACAATCCCGATACCAACATCAAATGGGGCATGCGCTACCTGGCCGGCGCGGTGAAGCGCGGCGGCGGCACCACCTGCGGCACGATCCTCAAATACAATGCCGGCCATTACGCGAAGCGGATGAACCCGGTGTCCAAGCGCTATTGCTCGAAGGTCAAGGTGGAGATGGCGCGGGCGTAAGCCGCGGCTTCCTCATCGCTTCGAAATGGAAAACATCCGGCGTGGGGGCGCCGGGTGTTTTGCGTTTGAGGGGCGCTTGAAAATTGAACAGGGTGGCGTCGTCGCCAGCATTCCGGCAACGCCTTCTGTCTTTCCCATTGACTTCCGTTCCTCGCGCGGACACCTACGGCGTGCCAGTCGGCTGGGCGACCGCTCCCGTCATACGTCGAAAGACGGCGGGGGAGGAAAGTCCGGGCTCCACGGAGAAACGGTGCCGGATAACGTCCGGCGGGGGCGACCCCAGGGAAAGTGCCACAGAAAACAGACCGCCCCGCCTATAGTGCGGCTCGACCGGCGCAAGAGCCTCGGCAGCGGAGCCGCAGTATTGGCGGGGTAAGGGTGAAACGGTGGGGTAAGAGCCCACCGCGCTTCCGGCAACGGCAGCGGCACGGTAAACCCCACCGGGAGCAAGGCCGAATAGGGACGACGCGGCGGTTCGCCTTCGGGTGACATCGCCAGCCCTTCTCCGGGCCGGTCGTCCGGGTGGGTTGCTTGAGGCGGTTCGCAAGGACCGTCCCAGAGGAATGGTCGCCAGGCGGCTTTGCCGCCTACAGAACCCGGCTTACAGGCCGACTGGCTCTTTCTTTTCTACGTTTCTGGCGAATTCAGCGCCGCTTCCGGCAGTCGCGATCGAACTGCTCCGGTTGAATTTTGGGACGCGCCCACACTGCGCGTGCATTTGTCTGCAATCCTTTGTTTTCGCTGCCTTCGTGAGACCCTGGCCCCCACCCCGGAGGCCCGTCACACGACTGCGGTGATGCTGTGGGGGCAATGCCTGAAGTTCCAAAAATATCAATATTAATAGGACGTTAAGAGTGATTGTCTAAAAATTTGGCATGTCTTTCAACAGGCGCTGTGTCGGTCTATCCCATTGACGCCCAAGAGTGCCCATGCTATCCGGTAATCCATCATTAGGGGCTCGGTCAGTGCCCCATTTCGAACATCGCAGGCCGGGCCGCGGACGAGCCGAGGCTCGCGACGAGTGCTGTATGGCACCCTTCGCCGTGGCGGAGCTGTGTCGGTGGGCGGCGGACGAGCGGGGGTTTTGATGGAATGCGAACCGGTCGCTTCAAAGCATTCGCGAACTGATGGACCGGTTTCTCTCCAACTGGGTGAACAACGTCGACGCCAAAGGGCGCGTGTCGGTGCCGGCCGCGTTTCGGCAGGTGATCGCGACGCGCGGCATTCGCGAGCTGTTTGCCATGCGCAGTCTCGGTCAGCCGGTGATGGATGTCGGCGGTCCCGATCTCTTGGAGCGTTTCGAGCGGCAGATGGATGCGACCAGCCCGTTCAGCGAAACGTTTCAGGATTTGTCGGTCTTCGCTTTCGGCGACGGGATGTATCTGAAATTCGACAGCGAGGGGCGGATCACCATGACCGACTTCGTTCGTTCGCATACGGGGATCACCGATCAGGTGGCCTTCGTGGGTGCCCGCGATTTCTTCCAGCTTTGGGAGCCGTCGCGGTTCGAGGCGTACCGGGCCGAAGCGAGGGCGCGTCTTTTGGCGGCGCGTGGTTCGGTCGGCACGTCAGCGGGATCACCGGAATGATGGCGGGCAACGGCGGGGGCGAGGATCCTGTCGTTGGCGGACCGGCTCGTCATGTTCCGGTGCTTCTCGACGAGGTTCTGGCGGCACTTGCCCCGCAGCCGGGCGAGACGATCGTCGACGGCACCTTCGGCGCGGGCGGCTATACGCGCGCCATTCTGGATCGCGGCGCCAGTGTCGTGGCCATCGACCGGGACCCTTCGGCGGTGGCGACCGGACGCAGGCTCGCCGAAGGTTACAGCGGCCGGATGACGATGGTCGAGGGCCGCTTCGGCGACCTCGAGACGATCGTTGAAAATCATAGCGGCGCGGTCGATGGCATCGTGCTCGACGTCGGCGTTTCGTCGATGCAGATCGACGCAGCCGAGCGCGGCTTTTCCTTCCAGAAGGACGGTCCCCTCGATATGCGCATGGGCGCGTCCGGGCCGACCGCCGCCGACGTCGTCAACCGGCTGAAGCTGGGCGATCTGGCGCGCGTTCTCGGATTCCTGGGCGAAGAGAAGCAGGCGGGGCGCGTTGCGCGGGCGATCGAGGCGCGCAGGGCGGAAAAGCCGTTCACCCGGACCCTCGATCTTGCCGCGGTCATCGGTCGGGTAGTGGGGCGCTCGCCCAAGGACCGGATCGATCCCGCAACCCGCAGTTTTCAAGGGCTACGTATCTTCGTCAATGACGAACTGGGCGAGCTCGCTCGCGCATTGGTCGCGGCCGAGCGGGTGCTGAAGCCCGGCGGTCGTCTCGTTGTCGTGACCTTCCATTCGCTCGAGGATCGCATCGTCAAGCGCTTCCTGCGCGATCGCTCGTCGCCGCCGTCGGGATCGCGACACCTGCCGGACATCGCTCCCGCCACGCAGACTTTCGAGGCCCGCAACAAGGCGCTGGCCGCCTCCGATGCGGAAGCGGCGCGCAACCCGCGCGCCCGTTCGGCGAAGCTGCGCCACGGCGTGCGGACTGCCGAGGCGCCGCGCGGCGAGAACGACGCGCTCGCTTTCGCCGCCCTGCCATCGCTCGCCGACCTTCCTCAGACCGGAGACTGACAGCCATGTTGAAGACCCTCGACATCGTTCTCATCGCGGTCATGATTTCCGCCGCGGCCTGGACCTACAAGATCAAGCACGAGGCTGAACTGCTCGAGGCGGAGGTCGCCAAGGTCGAGCGCCGGATCGCGCTGGAGCGTGAGACCATCGCCCTGCTCGAGGCCGACTGGAGCCTGCTCGATCAGCCGAGCCGGCTCCAGCGCCTGGTCGACGCCTTCGCGTCGGATCTCAAGCTGCAGCCGATGCGGCCGGATCAGATCGTCGAGCCCGATCAATTGCCTGCCCGGCCGGTGAACTTCCTTCCCGATCAGACCAACACGCTCGGCGGCTATGCCGACAACTCGGAAACGGTGGTCCGGTGATGCGCATCGCAAATCCCTTCAAACGGGCCATACCGACGGCACCGGTGCCGGCGGCTTCCGAGCTCGATGTCTTCGCTCGTCAGGGCCGCCGCCGCGTCGCCCCGACAAATCGCAGCCGCTTCACCATCGCCATTGGCCTCTTCGTGGCCGTTTATGGCGTCATCGGCGGCCGTCTCGTCATGTGGGGTGTCGCGCCGGCCGAAACGGCTTCGTCCAGAGGCGCAAGCGACCTGATCATGGCCGCCCGGCCGGATCTCGTCGACCGCAACGGCGAAGTGCTCGCCACCGACATCAAGACCGCATCGCTGTTCGCCGAGCCCCGGCGCATCATCGATCCGGACGAGGCGAGCGAACTGTTGCTCTCGGTCCTGCCCGATCTCGATCCCAAATGGCTTTATCGCCGGTTGGCCAGCGAGGCCGGCTTCATCTGGCTACGGCGCGAGCTGACGCCGGGCCAGCAGCAAGCGATCCTCGACCTCGGCATTCCCGGCATCGGATTTCGCACCGAAAAACGCCGCTTCTATCCCGGCGGCAGCACGGCGGGCTTCATCGTTGGGACTGTCAATGTCGACAATCAGGGCATTGCCGGGATGGAGAAATACGTCGACGACGCGGGCTACCGCGCGTTGCAGAACACCGGCCTGGCCGTCGACACCGATTTGCAGCCGATGCGGCTGTCGATCGATCTGCGCGTCCAGCACATCGTGCGCGACGAGGTCGCGGCGGCCATGAAGCGCTACCGGGCGATCGCGGCCGGCGGCGTCGTTCTGGATGTCGAGACGGGCGAAGTCATCGCCATGACCTCGCTGCCCGACTACGACCCCAACGAGCCGAAGCAGGCGCTCGAAAAGGATCGCATGAACCGCATGTCGGCGGGCCTTTACGAAATGGGGTCGACCTTCAAAACCTTCACCACCGCGATGGCGCTCGACTCCGGCAAGGTGAAGATCACCGATTCCTTCGACGCGACGAAACCGATCCGTATCGGCGGCTTTACCATCACTGACTTCCACGGCAAGCGCCGCGTGCTGAGCGTTCCGGAAGTCTTCATCTATTCATCCAATATCGGCACGGCCAAGGAGGCCGAGGTCGTCGGCGTCGCGGCTCACCAGGAGTTCCTGACCCGGCTGGGCCTGCTCAGCAAGATGCGGACCGAACTCCCGGAAGTGGCGTCTCCGACCCAACCCAAGGAATGGAAGCAGATCAACTCGATCACGATTTCCTTCGGTCACGGCGTCTCGACGACGCCGCTCCAGACAGCGGTGGCCGCGGCCGCGCTGATGAACGGCGGCAAACTGATCCCGCCGACCTTCCTGCCCCGCACCCGCGAAGAGGCGGAGGCCGTTGCAACACGGGTGGTTTCCGAAAAAACCAGCGACCAGATGCGCTATCTCTTCCGCCTCAACGTCGCCGACCAACGCGGTTCCGGCAACCGAGCCGACGTGCCCGGCTACAAGGTCGGCGGCAAGACCGGCACGGCCAACAAGGTGGTCAACGGCCGCTACTCCGACACCAAGAAATTCAACGCCTTCCTGTCGGCCTTTCCGATCGACAAGCCACGCTACGTCGTTCTCGTCGTCGTCGACGAGCCGAAGGCGGAGGAAGGTCAAGTTTACGCCACGGCCGGCATGAACGCGGCGCCGACGGTCGCCAACATCATTCGCCGTTCGGCGACGCTGTTGAAGGTCCGTCCGGATTTCGGCGAGGACGGAAAGTCGCTGCTCGTCTCCTATTAGCAACTGTGAACGTCCAAACCGACCTTCACCAAGCGGCCCGCAAGTTATAGAAGTCCGACGAGTCGGCGAGGGATGCGCCGGCCATTCGGTACAGCGCGGATATTGGTGAATGAAGCTATCCCAACTCGCAGACGGCCTGGCCATGACCGGCGGTGCAGACGATCCGGAGATCGCCGGACTGTCGGCTGATTCCCGCAGCGTCGGCGACGGATTTCTGTTCGCGGCTTTGTCGGGAACCCGGGCCGATGGCGCGCGATTCGTCGCCGCGGCCGAGGCGAGCGGCGCGGTCGCCATTCTCGCGGCGAACGACGCGGCGATCGAATCACGCCTGCCTATCCTGCGTGCTGACGATCCGCGTCACGCCATCGCCGTCATGGCCGCCAGGTACTATGGCGCGCAGCCCGAGCAGGTCGTCGCCGTCACCGGCACGGCCGGCAAGACCTCGATCACCACCTTCGTCCGCCAGATCTGGGCCAGCCAGGGGATCGCCGCCGCTTCGATCGGCACGACCGGCGTCGTTTCGCCGAGCCGCGACGAATACGGCACGCTGACGACGCCCGATCCGGTCGCGCTTGCGAAGCTGATGGCCGACCTGGCGGCCGAAGGCGTTACCCACGCGGCGATGGAAGCGTCGAGCCACGGCCTCGATCAGCGCCGACTCGACGGTGTCCGGCTCGCGGCGGCGGGGTTCAGCAATCTCGGCCATGACCATCTGGACTATCACCCCGACGCCGAGTCCTACTTCGGCGCCAAGATGCGGCTGTTTACGACCCTCCTGCCGAAGGGGGCTCCGGCAGTGATCTTCGCCGACGACCGCTGGTCAGGCCGGGCGATCGAGGTCGCAACAGGTGTCGGCGCGAACGTGTTGACCGTCGGGCGAAACGGCGGCTTTCTCACATTGAAAAGGCTCGAGCACCAGCGGCATTGCCAGGTCGCGGAAATCGAGGCCGAGGGTCGTATCCATCGCATCGTCCTGCCGCTGGCGGGCGAGTTCCAGATGTCCAACGCCCTGGTGGCCGCCGGGCTCGCGATCGCCACCGGCGTTGCGACAGGTGCCGCGCTGGCCGCGTTGGAGACCCTGAAGGGCGCATCCGGCCGGCTGGATCTGGCCGGTACGACGGTTGAGGGGGCTCCTGTCTTCGTCGATTACGCGCACAAGCCCGACGCGCTCGAGAACGTGCTGGCGTCGGTGCGCCCTTTCACCACCGGCCGTGTCGTCGCGGTCATCGGCTGTGGCGGCGACCGCGATCGGGCCAAGCGCCCGATGATGGGCGAAATCGCCGCGCGACTGGCCGATGTGGTCATCGTCACCGACGACAATCCGCGCTCGGAAGACGCGGCGGCGATCCGGGCAGCGATCATGGCGGCGGCCCCCGGCGCGATGGAAATCGCCGACCGCCGCGCGGCCATTCGCGAGGCGGTCCGGCAGGCGCATGCCGGCGATACGGTCGTGGTCGCCGGCAAGGGGCACGAGATTGGCCAGACCGTCGGCGACGTCACCCACCATTTCAGCGATCATGAAGAGGTTCGAGCGGCGATCTCGGAGGCGGGCCGATGAGCGAAGCGCTTTGGGAGACATCCGCCTTGATCGCGGCGATGAACGCGCGGCCGGTCGGCGACCTGCCAGCCTCGATCTCCGGCATTTCCATCGATACCCGGACGCTCGGTGAGGGAGAGGCCTTCTTCGCCATCCAGGGCGAGCGGTTCGACGGCCATGACTTTCTGACGGCGGCGACGAAAGCCGGCGCTGCTCTGCACGTGGTCGCCGAGCACAAATTGCCGGCGCTCGGCAGCGTTCAGTCACCGTTGCTGGTCGTCGACGACGTGTTGCAGGCCCTGTCACGCCTGGGCGAGGCCGCCCGCGCCCGTTCGAGCGCGAAGATCATCGCGGTGACCGGCAGCGTCGGCAAGACGACCACCAAGGATGCGCTGCGCCACGGCCTTTCGGCGGTTGGCCGCGTCCATGCGAGCGCGGCGTCGTTCAACAATCATTGGGGCGTGCCGCTGAGCCTGGCCCGGATGCCGGCCGACAGTCGCTTCGCGATCTTCGAGATCGGCATGAACCATGCCGGCGAAATCCGTCCGCTGGTCAAGCTGGTACGGCCGCAACTGGCGATCATCACGCTGATCGCCCCGGCTCATCTCGGCCACTTCCGCGATCTCGAGGAGATCGCCGAGGCGAAGGCCGAGATCTTCGAAGGGCTCGTCACGGGCGGCACTGCGATCCTCAATGCCGATGATCCCCATTGTGGACCGCTGGCGACCATGGCCCGCAAGGCGGGCGTCACCGCGATCGCGACCTTCGGCGAGGCGAGCGGCGCCGATTTCGCGTTGGCCCGCTTCGAACCGACGGCCGAGGGCGCGGCGATCGAGGCGGTCATCGGTGGCGAACCGGTCCGGTTGCATCTGACCTCCAGCGGTCGGCATATGGCACAGAATATCCTCGCCGTGCTCGGCGCGGCCAAGCTTGCGGGCGCGGATGTCCAGACGGTGGCGGCGGCGCTGTCGAGCTGGCACGCGGTCAAGGGACGCGGCGCGCGCTCGCGGCTGCCGATGCCGGGCGGCGGTTCGATCGAACTCATCGACGACAGCTACAACGCCAACCCGGCCTCGATGCGAGCCGCGCTCGATGTCTTGAAGGTCGCGACGGTCGGGGAGGGTGGCCGCCGCATCGCCGTCCTCGGTGACATGCTGGAACTGGGCGCGCACGCGCCAGCGCAGCACGCCGATCTCGTCGCGCCGATCGCCGAGGCGGGCGTTGATCGGGTCTTTCTCGCCGGGGATGAGATGAAGGCGCTCGACGACGTGCTGGAAGGTCGGGTCGACCGCGAATGGCATGCCAGTGTCGACGAACTCCTGGCGAGCCTGTTGGCGATGATCCGCGCTGGCGACGTCGTTATGGTAAAGGCCTCGAAAAGCATCGGCTTCACCGCCTTGGTGGATAGGATGCTGACGACCTATCCGCCGCAGACATCCACCGGCGCGGCGCCGGTCCCTGACAAGATCGACCCGGCTGGAGCTGCCCGATGATCGCTTATCTCGGCCAGTTCGGCGCCGACTTCCCACTCTTCAATGTCTTTCGTTACATCACGTTCCGAACCGGTGCGTCGATGATCACCGGCTTCATCGTGGTGTTTCTGTTCGGCCCGGCGATCATCGCCAATTTGCGCATTCGGCAGGGCAAAGGCCAGCCGATCCGCGCCGACGGCCCGCAGACCCATTTCAAGAAGGCCGGCACGCCAACTATGGGCGGGCTGATGATTCTTTCGGGTTTTCTTGTCTCGGCGATGCTGTGGGCGGATCTGAGCAACCTCTACGTCTGGACGGTGCTGCTGGTCACGGTCGGCTTCGGGGCGATCGGGTTTTACGACGACTATCTGAAAGTGACGAGGCAGAACGACAAGGGTTTTTCCGGCAAGTCTCGCCTGGCCCTGGAATTCCTGATCGCGATCGCGGCGTCGGTCCTGATCGTCTATGCGGGAACCGGCAGTTTCGCCACGTCGCTGGCTTTCCCCTTCGTGAAATCCTTTCTTCTGGATCTCGGCTGGTTCTATGTCGGCTTCGCGGCTTTCGTCGTGGTCGGATCCGCCAACGCGGTGAACTTGACCGACGGGCTGGACGGACTGGCGATCGTGCCGATCATGATCGCGGCCGCCGCCTTCGGCCTCATCGCCTATATCGCCGGCAATGTGAACTTTTCCAATTATCTGCAGATCCACTATGTCGTCGGCACCGGCGAACTGGCGCCGCTCTGCGGCGCGGTCATCGGCGCCGGACTCGGCTTCCTGTGGTTCAACGCGCCGCCGGCGGCGATCTTCATGGGCGACACCGGCTCGCTCGCCCTCGGCGGGATGACCGGCACGATCGCCGTCGCGACCAAGCATGAACTGGTGCTGGCGATCATCGGCGGCCTGTTCGTCATCGAGGCGCTGTCGGTGATCATCCAGGTCGCCTCGTTCAAGCTGACCGGGAAGCGGGTCTTCCTGATGGCGCCGATCCACCATCATTTCGAAAAGCTCGGCTGGACCGAAAGCCAGGTCGTCGTGCGCTTCTGGATCATCGCGTTCATGTTGGCCTTCGTCGGCCTGTCGACCCTGAAACTGCGGTGAGGCGATGATCCCGGCGCGTTCCTTTTCCGGACAATCGGTCGCCCTGTTCGGGCTCGGCAGCTCTGGCCGCGCGACGGCACGCGCTTTGGTCGAGGGTGGCGCAAACGTTGTCGCCTTCGACGACAATCCGGCGAGTGTCGAAGCCGCGCGCGCCGAGGCAATCCCAACGGGCGATCTGCGCGACGCCGATTGGTCGCGTTTTAGCGCCTTTGTCCTATCGCCCGGTGTGCCGCTCACTCATCCCAAGCCCCACTGGACCGTGGAACTTGCCCGCGCCGCCGGTGTCGAGGTGATCGGCGACATCGAGCTGTTCAGCCGCGAGCGCCGCGCGATCGCGCCGACATCGCCCTTCATCGCGATCACCGGCACCAACGGCAAGTCGACGACCACCGCACTGATCGCCCACTGCCTGCGTTGGAGCGGGCGGGACACGCAATTCGGCGGCAATATCGGCGTCGCCGTGATGACGCTCGATCCGCCGGCGCCCTCGCGCAATTACGTCGTCGAGTGCTCATCTTATCAGATCGACCTGGCGCCGACGCTGGAGCCCTCTGTGGGCATCCTGCTCAACCTGACGCCGGACCATCTCGACCGGCATGGATCGATGGGCAATTACGCCGCGATCAAGGCCCGCCTCGTCGCCGGTTCCGGTCTGGCCGTCGTCGGCGTCGATGACGCGCCGTGTCGGCAGATCGCCGACGAACTGGAATCCGATGGCAGGACCGTTGTGCGGATTTCGCAAGGGGAATTCCAAGGCTGTGGGGTCGACTTCGACGGCCGGATTCTCCGGCGCCGCTTGAGGGGAACTGAGGAGGCCTTCTTCGACCTTTCCGCGATCGGGTCCCTGCGCGGTCGCCATAATGCCCAGAACGCCGCCGCGGCGGTTGCTGCCCTCACCGCTGTCGGATTGTCGGACGCGGAAATTCGCGCGGGTCTCGAAAGTTTCCCGGGGCTGGCGCACCGCATGGAGGAGGTAGGGCGTCGCGGCCGGGTTCTCTTCGTCAATGATTCCAAGGCCACCAACGCCGAGGCCGCCGCGCCGGCGCTCGCGGCCTTCCCTCGCATTTACTGGATCGCCGGGGGGCTGGCGAAGGACGGCGGCATCGCGGCGCTGGCGCCGTTTTTTCCACGGATCGCCAAGGCCTATCTGATCGGCGAGGCGGCGCCCGCCTTTGCCGCGACTCTTGGTAAACGAATTCCTTACGAAATCTCCGGTACGCTTGCCATCGCGGTCGAACACGCGGCGGCCGACGCCGAGGCGAGCGAAGGCGCCTCCGGGCAGGAGAGCGTCATACTCCTGTCCCCGGCCTGCGCCAGTTTCGACCAGTTTCGCAATTTCGAAGTGCGGGGCGATGCGTTCCGCGAGGCGGTGGGCGCGCTCGCGGGCATCGAGATGGCGCACAAGGGGGAAGCATGACGAGCCGGGTCAAACGAGGCGTGATCAGCGAGTGGTGGTGGGGAGTCGATCGCTGGTTTTTGGCGGCCTTCCTGATACTTCTGGTCGGCGGCCTGGTGTTTTCCTTCGCCGCCAGCCCCCCGGTCGCCGAGCGCATCGGCGTCGAACCCTTCCACTTCGTCAAGCGTCATGCCGCCTTCCTCATCCCAACGGCTTTGGTCATGTTCGGTTGTTCGCTGCTGAGCTCGCGGGGCGTGCGCCGCGCCTCGTTGCTGATTTTGGCGGCGTCGCTCATGCTGATGGTGTTGGCGCTGTTCGTCGGCATGGAGATCAAGGGCTCGCGCCGCTGGATCGATTTCGGTCCGCTCAACATCCAGCCGTCGGAATTCATGAAGCCGGCCTTTGTAGTGATCTGCGCCTGGCTGTTCGCCGAGAAGCAACGCCGCCCCGAGATTCCGGGCAATCTGTTCGCGCTGATCCTGCTTCTCGTGGTCGTCGCGCTGCTCGTGGCGCAGCCCGACCTCGGCCAGACCATACTCGCGACGGCCGCCTGGGGCGGCTTGTTCTTCATGGCCGGCATGCCATGGTTGTGGATCGCGCTGCTCGGGGGCGTCGCCTTCGGTGGCTCTTTGCTTGCCTATATCGCGTTTCCCCACGTCGCCAGTCGCATCGACCGGTTTATGACCGGCGAGGGCGACACCTTCCAGACCGACACCGCGCGCGAGGCGATCATGCGCGGCGGCTGGTTTGGCCGGGGTCCGGGTGAGGGCACGGTCAAACGCATGCTCCCCGATAGCCACACGGATTTCGCCTTTGCGGTTCTTGCTGAGGAATTCGGCATTATCGCCTGCATGCTGGTGGCCTCGATTTTCGCCTTTATCGTGATCCGAGGTCTATCCTCGGCGCTTGCCCAGCGCGACATCTTCGATCGGCTGGCGATTTCCGGCCTGGTGCTGCTCATTGGCTTGCAATCGATCATCAACATGGCGGTGAATCTGCAATTGATGCCGGCGAAGGGCATGACGCTGCCCTTCATTTCCTATGGTGGCTCGTCGATGCTGGCGATCGCCATCTCGGCGGGGTTCATCCTTGCGCTGACGCGTCGTCGGCCGGAGAACCGCTCGCATACCGACCGGCTAATGGAGCGGACCTTCCAGTTGCACGCCGCGTGAGACGGCAGTAGACCGGCAACGCGGCTGAGAGGAAGGCGTTCGGGTTTCTTTCATCATGTCTGGAACGGGCGGTGCGATCTTGCATTGTGCCAGCGAATTGCCGACGCGGCCGTTGGCCTAAGAGGGCCTTAGGAGCGACACGCCGGCAGATCAGATCCGAAAGGCGACCTTTTTCCGCAATGACAACGATCCTTCTTTCCGCTGGCGGCACCGGCGGCCATCTCTTTCCGGCCGAAGCCCTGGCGCATGAGCTCGTTGCGCGCGGCTTCGAGGTTCATCTCGTCACCGACGACCGCGCCGGCCGTTTCGCCGAGCGTTTTCCGGTCAAGACCGTGCATCGGGTGCGCTCGGCAACCTTCGCGTCGAAAAACCCGCTCAAGGTCGCATCCGCCCTGTGGACGCTGTGGCGCGGCTTCCGCGAAGCCGGCGATCTGGTGCGTCGTCTGCGACCGGCGGTCGTCGTCGGATTCGGCGGTTATCCGACGGTGCCGCCGCTGATGGCAGCGCTCCGCGCCGGCCGGCCGACGCTGATCCATGAACAGAACGCGGTGATGGGCCGGGCGAACCGCTTCCTCGGCTCCCGCGTCGATCGCATCGCCGCCGGGATTCCGCAGGACAAGGCCGATCCGGCGATCGCCGCAAAGATCACCGTGACCGGCAATCCGGTACGCCCGCCGATCCTGGAGGCCGCGAAGACGCCATACCGGCCGGCCGAGCCGGATGGGCGGTTCAACCTGGTGGTCTTCGGGGGAAGCCAGGGCGCGCAGTTCTTTTCCGAGCGCATTCCCGCAGCCATCGAACGCCTGCCCGAGGAACTGCGAAAGCGGCTGGTCGTCACCCAGCAGGCGCGCAGCGACGACGAGGCGAGCGTACGACGCTTCTATGAAGAGCGCGACATTCCGGCGACCGTCGCGCCGTTCTTCACCGACATGGCCGAACGACTGGGCGCCGCGCATCTGGTGATCAGCCGCTCGGGCGCCTCTACGGTGTCCGAATTGGCGGTGATCGGGCGACCAGCGATCCTGGTGCCTTATCCCTATGCCCTCGACCATGATCAGGCCGCGAATGCCGCCAAGATCGAGGCCGAGGGCGGCGCGCTGGTCGTGCGGCAGGCGGAGCTTTCCGCCGACCGGCTGGCCGGCCTCATCGCGGAGATTGCCAGCGATCCGCAAAGGGCTTCAACCATGGCCGCGGCGGCGAAGGCGACGGGTATTCCCGATGCGGCGCGGTTGCTTGCCGACCTCGTTGCGGCTATGCCCCGGGCCGGCGATTGAACCGAAATTCTTTATAATACAGGGGGATGCGGCCATGAAAATGCCGCCGAACATCGGACCGGTCCACTTCATCGGGATCGGCGGTATTGGGATGAGCGGCATCGCCGAGGTGCTGCTCAATCTCGGCTACACCGTCCAAGGTTCCGACCAGAGCGAAAACGCCAACGTTCAGCGCCTGCGCGATCTGGGCGTCCATGTCGCCGTCGGCCACGCCGCCGAAAATCTGGGCCTCGCCGAGGTGGTGGTTGTCTCAACCGCGATTAAGCGCTCGAATCCGGAGCTCGAAGCGGCCCGCGAGCGGCTGCTGCCGATCGTCCGGCGCGCCGAGATGCTGGCCGAACTGATGCGCTTCCGCCAGGCGATCGCCATCGGCGGCACCCATGGCAAGACCACCACGACCTCGATGGTGGCGACGCTGCTCGACGCCGGCGGTCTCGACCCGACCGTCGTCAACGGCGGTATCATCAACGCCTACGGCACCAATGCGCGAATGGGCGAGGGCGACTGGATGGTCGTCGAGGCGGACGAATCCGACGGCACTTTCCTGAAGCTGCCGGCCGATGTCGCCGTCGTCACCAACATCGATCCCGAGCATCTAGACCATTATGGCACCTTCGACGCCGTCCGAGCGGCGTTTCGGACATTCGTCGAGAACGTGCCGTTCTATGGTTTTGCGGTGATGTGCATCGACCACCCGGTGGTGCAGACGCTGATCTCCGAGATCGAGGATCGCCGGGTGATCACCTATGGCGAGAGCCCGCAGGCGGACGTGCGGTTCGAGAACCTGCAGGTCGAAGGCCCGAAATCCCGCTTCGACATCACCATTCGCGATCGGGTGACCGGGGCCGCCGAGCAGATCGAGAACCTCGTCCTGCCGATGCCGGGCCGCCATAACGTTTCCAACGCGACGGCCGCAATCGCAGTGGCGCATCGGTTGAACATCCCGGCGGACGCGATCCGCAAGGGACTTGATGGCTTCAGCGGCGTCAAGCGCCGCTTCACCCATACGGGCAATGTCGGCGGCGTCGACATCTACGACGACTACGGCCACCACCCGGTCGAGATTCGCGCTGTTCTGGCAGCGGCGCGAGCCTCGGCGAAGGGGCGGGTCATCGCCGTCGTGCAGCCGCATCGCTATTCGAGGCTGCAGGCGCTGTTCCCTGATTTCGCCGCCTGCTTCAACGACGCCGACACGGTGATCATTGCGCCGGTATACGCCGCAGGCGAGGAACCGATCGGTTTTGTCAGCTCGGAAATCCTGGTCGAACGTCTCAAGCTTGGCGGACACCGCGACGCCCGCCTGATTGGTGGGCCAGAGGACCTTGCGCCGTTGATCCATGGGATAGCCAAGTCGGATGACATGGTCGTTTGCCTTGGCGCCGGCTCAATCACCCAGTGGGCCTATGCGCTGCCGAAGGAGTTGGCCGCACTCAACGGAGGCGGCAGCTGATGGATGGCGAGACAATGCTGGCAGGGCTCGGCGATCGGCTCAGCGGTGTTCGCGGCAGGCTGACGCCAGGCGCGGGCATGGACAAGATCACCTGGTTTCGGGCCGGCGGCCCCGCAGAGCTGCTGTTTCAACCGGCGGACGAGGAGGATCTCGCCGCGTTTTTGGCGGCCTTGCCCGACGAGGTGCCCGTCCTTGTCGTCGGTATCGGTTCCAACTTGTTGGTGCGCGACGGCAGCGTGCCCGGCGTCGTCATCCGCTTGTCCGCTAAAGGCTTCGGCACCGCCGAGGCGATCGGCGAGACCGCGATCCGCGCTGGCGCCGCGACGCCCGACAAGCGGCTGGCCGCGACGGCGTTGGAAGCCGGCATCGGCGGGTTTCATTTCTATCACGGTATTCCCGGCGCTGTCGGCGGGGCGCTTCGCATGAACGCTGGTGCCAACGGCGTCGAGACCTGCGAGCGCGTTCGCGAGGTCCGCGCGCTCGATCGCAAGGGCAATGTCCATGTCCTGACGAATGCCGAGATGGGCTATGCCTATCGGCATTCCGATGCGGCGCCCGAGCTGATCTTCACCTCGGCGATCTTTGACGGTTATGCAGCGGAAAAGGACGACATCCGCACGAAAATGGACGAAGTCCAGGAGCATCGCGAAACGGTCCAGCCGATCCGCGAAAAGACCGGTGGCTCGACCTTCAAGAACCCGCCGGGCACCTCCGCCTGGAAGGAAGTCGACAAGGCCGGTTGCCGCGGTCTCGTTGTCGGCGGGGCGCAGATGTCGGAACTGCACTGCAACTTCATGATCAATACCGGCACTGCCACCGGCCATGATCTGGAATGCCTCGGCGAGACCGTGCGTGCGCGGGTGCTCGAGACCTCCGGCATCCGGCTCGACTGGGAGATCAAGCGGCTCGGCCGCTTTGCCGAAGGGCATGTTGTGGAGCCGTTTCTCGGACGGGAGTGAGGCGGTCCGAGCCTGTCGGCAGTTGCTATCAGAAACCATCTCCTTTCGAAAATCTTGCTTTTGCCACAGTCGGTTAACCGCCGCTTAACCATCCGCCTGCGATGAATGGCCTCTAGCCTCGTTTGAGGAACGGATTGGGCGATTCATGGCCAAGCATGTGGCGGTATTGATGGGTGGATTTTCGTCGGAGCGGCCGGTCAGCCTCGCTTCCGGCAACGCCTGCGCCGACGCGCTTCAGGCTGCCGGCTATGCGGTGACGCGCCTCGATGTCGACCGCGATGTCGCCGACGCACTGGTCAAGCTGAAGCCCGATGTCGCCTTCAATGCCCTGCACGGCCCCTATGGCGAGGACGGCACGATCCAGGGCATCCTCGAATATCTGGCGGTTCCGTATACCCATTCCGGCGTGCTCGCCTCGGCGCTCGCCATGCACAAGGAACTGGCAAAGACCGTCGCCAAGGCGGCGGGCGTGCCGGTAGCCGAAGCCAAGGTGTGTCATCGCCTCGACGTCGCCAGCAAACACGTCTTGTCGCCGCCCTACGTGGTCAAGCCGGTGGCCGAGGGCTCCAGCTTCGGCGTGCTCATCGTGCGCGAAGATCAGGCTCATCCGCCGCAGGAACTCACCAGTGACGAATGGCCTTATGGCGACATCGTCATGGTTGAACGCTTCGTCGCCGGACGGGAACTGACCTGCGCGGTGATGGGCGACGTGGCGCTTGAGGTCTGCGAGATCCTCACCGAGGGCCACGTCTTCTACGACTACGATTCCAAATATGTTCCCGGCGGCTCCAGCCACGTCGTGCCGGCCAAGATTCCGGCCAAGGTCGCGCGGCGCATTCAGGAATGGTCGCTCGCCGCTCACAAGGCGATCGGCTGCCGCGGCGTTTCGCGTTCTGATTTTCGCTACGACGACCGGTTCGGCGAGGGCGGTGAGGTGATCTGGCTGGAGGTGAACACCCAGCCCGGCATGACCGAGACCTCGTTGGTGCCCGATATCGCCGCGGCCTCCGGCCATGCCTTCCCCGAGCTTCTGACCTGGATGGTGGAGGACGCCTCATGCAATCGCTGAACGCCAACCGGCGCCAGGGCGACGTACGGACCGGTACGCCCAGCCAGCTGACCTTGCGTGTGCTGCGCGCCGGGCGCCGGGCCTCCAGCCTCGCCACCAGCGTCGCGAGACTGCCGATACCGCGTTTCGGGGCGCTTGCCGCCGTGGTGATCGGCTCGACCCTGGTCTACGGCATGTCGGTGGGCGGCCATACGGTGACCGTCATCGACAATATTGCTCAGCCGCTCGGCTTTCCGATCGAGGCGATCGACGTGACGGGCAATTCGGAAACTTCCGAGATCGACGTTCTGCAGGCGCTCTGGCAGACCGGGTCACAGAGCCTGTTCTCGCTCGACCCGGCCGCGGCTCGCCAGACACTGGAAGCGATGCCTTGGGTCGACCGCGCCTCGGTCGCCAAGATCTTTCCCGATCGGGTCAGGATCACCCTGTCCGAACATCGTCCCTACGCCGTTTGGCAAAAGGGGCGTGAGTTCGTCGTGGTCAACCGCGAGGGCAAGGAGATCGTCCCCTTTGAACCCGGCCGCTTCGCCAATCTGCCTATTGTCGTCGGGATCGGCGCGGCCACCCACGCCGCTGCGCTCCTCGACGAACTGGAAGTGTTGCCCGAGCTTCGCGCAAGGGTGAAGGCGTATATTCGGGTGGGAAATCGTCGGTGGGATTTGCGGCTCGAAAACAGCATCGCGATCGAGCTCCCCGAGGATGATCCGGTGGAGGCACTCGCCGAGGTGGCGCGGATGGATCGGGAGAACGGGCTTTTGTCGCGCGATATCGCCGCCGTCGACATGCGGCTCGCCGACCGGATCGTGATCAAGCTCACGCCCGACGCTCTGGTTCGGCGCAATGCCGCTCTGAAGGAGCGAGAGAAAATTTTCAAGCGTAGCCGGAAGGATGACCCGGTATGAGTGTGTTTCAACGTGGCCGGGACGAACTTCCGCGTATCAAGGCGCTGCCGAAGCGCCGTTCGCGGGTCATCTCGGTGCTCGATGTCGGTTCGGAAAAGGTGACCTGCCTGATCGCTCGGCTGACGCCGCGCGTCGCCAGCGAAATGCTGCCCGGCCGGACCCATACGATCGAAGTGATCGGCGTCGGTCACCAGCGCTCGCACGGCATCAAGTCGGGCGTGGTCATCGATCTCGACGCGGCGGAACAGTCGGTCCGGCACGCGGTCGACGCGGCGGAGCGGATGGCTGGACTGACCATCGAATCGCTCATCGTCTCGGTCACGGCTGGCCGGCTCAAGAGCCTGCGCGGCGCCGCCGAGATCGACATCGTCGGCGAGGTTTCCCAGACCGACGTTTCGCAGGTCCTCGGTCTCGCCGCGAAGCTGCCGCTCGAGGAGCGCCGGGTGGCGTTGCATTCGCTCGCCTTCGATCTGTCGATCGACGGCGAGAGCGGTCTCGACAAGGTCGTCGGCATGAGCGGCAATCGGCTGGGCGCGGACATGCATGTGCTGACCGCGGAGGAAACGCCGTTGCGCAATCTCGAGGCGGTCATCAATCGCGCCCGACTGATGGTCGAGGCCTTTGTGGCGACGCCCTATGCCAGCGCGCTGTCGACATTGGTCGAGGACGAGGCGGCGATGGGGTCGGCCTGCATCGACATGGGGGGCGGTGCGACGACCATCGCGATCTTCCAGAATGGTCGCTTCGTCTATGCCGATCAGGTCGCACTCGGCGGCAATCACATCACCATGGATCTCGCCCGCGGCCTGTCGATCCGGCCAGCCGATGCGGAGCGGCTCAAGGTCATGCACGGCTGCACTCTGAGCGAGTTGATGCAGGACGACGACAGGGTGCCTGTCGTGCCGCTCGGGGAAGAGGGCGGACACGACTCCAAATCCACCGTCGCGCGTTCGCTGATCGCCAAGATCATCCGGCCGCGCGTCGAGGAAACCCTGGAGCTTGTCCGCGACCGTCTGGCCGCCTCAGGGCTCGGCCACGTCATCGGCAAGCGCGTGGTCTTGACCGGCGGCGCCAGCCAGCTTGCCGGCATGAGCGATACGGCGCGCAGCATCCTCCAGCGCAATGTTCGGCTCGGACGACCAGTCGGGGTTGCCGGGCTCAATCCATCCAACAAGGGGCCAGCCTTCGCGACCTCCGTCGGCCTGCTGATCTACCCGCAGGTCGCCCATCGCGAGAACACCGGCCAATCGTCGATCGCGGCTTTCGCGCTCGATCAGAACACCAGGACGGGACGTTTCGGATCCTGGCTCCGGCGGAGCCTTTGAGACAGCGCGGCCGGACTGCCGGCCGGCCGCGAAAACATACGGTGCGCGCCGCGCGCCGCAGCAACTGACAATGCGAACGGCCGCGCGGCGAAACGGCCCGAAACTGCGATAGAGGAACAGGTTATGAGCACGAACCCGAACAAGACCGACATCACCGAGCTGAAGCCCCGCATCACCGTTTTCGGCGTCGGCGGCGGCGGCTGCAATGCGGTCAACAACATGATCAATGCCGGCCTCGAAGGTGTCGAGTTCGTGATCGCCAACACCGACGCCCAGGCGCTGCGCTCGTCCAAGGCCGAGCGGATCATCCAGATGGGCGTCGCCGTCACCGAGGGTCTCGGTGCCGGTTCGCAGCCGGAAGTCGGCCGTGCCGCCGCCGAGGAATCGATCGACGAGGTCTGCGACCATCTCCTCGGCTCGCATATGTGCTTCGTCACCGCCGGCATGGGGGGCGGAACCGGCACCGGCGCCGCGCCGGTCGTTGCGCGCGCCGCACGGGAAAAGGGCATCCTCACGGTTGGCGTCGTTACCAAGCCGTTCCATTTCGAAGGCCAGCGCCGGCTGCGGATCGCCGACGAGGGGATCGAGGAACTGCAGAAGAACGTCGATACGCTGATCGTCATTCCGAACCAGAACCTGTTCCGGATCGCCAACGACAAGACCACCTTCGCCGACGCCTTCGGCATGGCTGATCAGGTGCTGTATTCGGGCGTCGCCTGCATCACCGACCTGATGGTTAAGGAAGGGCTGATCAATCTCGATTTCGCCGACGTGCGTTCGGTGATGCGCGAGATGGGCAAGGCGATGATGGGTACCGGCGAGGCCTCCGGCGAAGGCCGCGCGATGGCCGCCGCCGAAGCCGCGATCGCCAACCCGCTGCTCGACGAGACGTCGATGAAGGGCGCGCGGGGACTGTTGATCTCGATCACCGGTGGCCGCGATCTCACCCTGTTCGAGGTGGACGAGGCGGCGACCCGCATCCGTGAAGAGGTCGACCAGGACGCCAACATCATTCTTGGGGCCACTTTCGACGAAGCGCTGGAGGGGATCATCCGGGTCTCGGTGGTCGCGACCGGTATCGACAAGGTCGAGACGGTCCTCGCCGGGCGCGTCCCCGACCGCCACGCCGTGCCAGCCGCCGCGCCGCGTGCCGTGCCGCAGGCTCAATCGGCGATGACCCATGTCGAAGTCGCGGAGCCGGCGCCCGTTCTCACGGCCGCAGTCGCAGCGGATGAGTTCGAGGAAGAGATCGAAGACGATTTCACCGACGCGCTCGAAGCCGAGATCGCCCAGGTCAGCTCGTTGGCTCCGACCGCCGCGCAATCGGCGCCGCGCATGCCCCGGGTGGAGGATTTTCCGCCGGTGGTCCGCGCCGAGATCGAAAGCCGCGCCGCCGAGCACCATGGTGAGGACCGCGGCCCGATGGGGTTGCTGCGCCGGCTGACGACGGGCTTGTCGCGCCGTGACGAAGAGGACGCCCATCCGGCTGAAATGCGACAGACCCCGGCCGAGAGCCCGCGTCGGGCCGTCGTCGAGCCAAATCCCTATGCGCCCCGGCGTGTGGCGGCCGAATCAGCAGCCCGACCAGCGTCCCAGCCACGTCCCATTGGTGATGACGATCAGCTTGAGATTCCTGCGTTTTTGCGCCGACAAGCCAACTGATCCCTCACTGTTACCAGTTTGACACAAGGCCCGCCGCGGAACCGGCGGGCCTTTGTTTCTTTAACCTTTTGAAAAATATACGATTTAAGTGGTTGTTAACTACGTCGACGGTAACAACGGGTAAGAATCCGTGATTTGGCTGGCGAACGGCTCCGTTCTAGGTGTTGCAGCGTGTTTTAGACATCTCGACGGCGTGATTCTCCTGGGGAGGGGTGTCAATGGGCGTCGACGGGATGTCTCCCGATGAGGGTGCCAATCTCCAGGAAGAGCGAATTGATATTCGTTTGATGGTTGGCGGGAAAGGTTGCCAATTGTGTTGATGTTTCAGCAGACGCTTGGTTCGCGGGTCGACTTTGATGGCGTAGGCGTCCACAGCGGTCTTCCTGTCCAGCTGAGCCTGCTCCCGGCCGAGGCCCATACCGGCATCGTCTTCCATCTGTTCGACAAATGCGACCTTCTGCACGAGATCAAGGCGATTTCGGCGAATGCCGCGCTGATGGATCTTTCCACCGTCGTCGGTGATCCGCGCGGCGCTCATGTCGCGACCATCGAGCATCTGATGGCGGCGCTCTATGCCATGGGCATCGACAATGTCGTCGTACAGATCGACGCGCATGAGACGCCGATCATGGACGGATGCGCTGCCGCCTTCATCGCCGCGATTCGTGAATCGGGCATCATCAGCCAGGCCGCCAGACGGCGTTTCCTGCGCGTTTTGAAGCCCGTGACCGTCGAGATGAACGGCGCCCGCGCCGAATACCGTCCGCATAACGGCACGCGATTCGAGATCGAGATCGATTTCGATAGCCCCATCATCGGGCGCCAGACCTATTGCGCCGATCTCACGGCCGATCGCTTCGCCGCGGATCTGTCGCGGGCACGCACCTTCGGATTCATGAAGGATGTCGAGCGTCTCTGGGCCGCCGGCTATGCTCTCGGCTCTTCGCTCGATAATTCCGTGGTCATCGGCGACGACGGGCGGATCATCAATCCCGACGGGCTCCGCTACACGGACGAGTTCGTCCGCCATAAAGCGCTGGACGCGGTCGGTGACCAGGCCCTCGCCGGCGCGCGCGTGCTCGGCTGCTACCGCTCCTATCGCGGCGGTCACAAGCTCAACGCGTTGGCGCTGCAGGCACTGCTCGCCGACCATCGCGCCTATGAGATCGTCGAGATGCCCTCACGCCTCGTCGACCCGGTTCGCCATGCGCCGCTCGTTGCGGTGGCCGCGCCTGCCTACGGTCCGCAGACCCTTTAATATAACGTCAAGTGACGGTTCGTCCGGGTCCCCGCGTCATAAAAAAGACGGGTTGGTTCGGCTTTCAACGTTGCTGGCGTCGAGGGCACGGCGTAAACAGGCCTTCGAACGGCAGGGGATCGGCACGAATGAGCAATCCGCACAGCATTGAGATCACGCGTCGCTGGCGGACGGGGCGGCTCGGCCTCGGTCTGGCGCTTGGAATCGCCGCCCTCGGCCTCGGCGGTTGTGCGTCCTCCGGCAACACCGATGTCGAGGCTTTGGCGCTTGCCGCGCAGACAGAGCCGCCGGACGTCCTCTACAATCAGGGCCTGGCCAATCTCGAGGGTGGTCGTCTGGGCGAGGCTGCGAAGAAATTCGAGGCCATCGATCGCCAGCATCCCTATTCGGAATGGGCCCGCAAGGCGCTGGTGATGAACGCATTCGCCAGCTACCGCAGCGGCGAGTACGAGGCCGCCATCAACTCGGCCAAGCGCTATCTGTCGCTCTACCCTGGCAGCGAGGAAGCCGCCTACGCGCAATATATCATCGGCTTGGCCTATTATAAGCAGATCCCGGACGTCACCCGCGACCAGAAGGAAGCCGCCCGCGCGGCCGCTGCGATGCGCGAGGTGATGGAGAAATATCCCGACTCCGTCTATGCCGAGGATGCTGGCAACAAGGTCCGAATCGCCCGCGATCAGCTGGCCGGCAAGGAGATGCAGGTCGGGCGCTATTACTTGGAACGCCGCGAATACGTTGCCGCGATCAACCGCTTCAAGAACGTCGTCGATGTCTATCCCGAATCGCGGCAGGTCGAAGAGGCGCTCGCGCGCCTGACCGAAGCCTATTACGCCATGGGCCTGACCCGCGAGGCGCAGGCCGCTGCCTCGGTGCTCGGCCAGAACTATCCGGACTCGCCCTGGTATCGCGACTCCTACCAGCTCCTGCAGAGCAAAGGCCTTGCGCCGCGCGAAGGCGGAGCAACGTCCTGGTTTGGCACCATCGGCCGGAAGATCGCCGGCGGCTGACTCCGGCAGTCCGGTTGCTCTGTGGGTCGACCGTTTCTAGCTTGTCGGGCGGCCGGTTGAACGACCGGTCGCCCTTTTCGTTTCCGCCGCCATCCTCTCGCTCGCCGAATGCGCTATCTCGGTAACGCGGTTGCCATTGGGGCGCCGCTTCATTACCGACGATCCGGTCATGCTGGTTCACCTTTCGATCCGCGACATCGTTCTCATCGAACGGCTCGACCTTGCCCTCGGCGAAGGCCTCTCCGTGCTCACGGGTGAGACCGGCGCCGGCAAGTCGATCCTTCTCGACGCGCTTTCGCTCGCCCTCGGGGGGCGCGGCGATGGCGGTCTGGTGCGTCACGGCGCCAAGCAGGGCGAGGTGATAGCCGTCTTCGATCTGCCGGCCGGGCTCGGCGTTCGCGCGCTGCTCGACGAGAACGGCTTCGATGACGACGGCGATGTGATCCTGCGCCGCGTCCAGAACGCCGACGGTCGCACCCGTGGCTTCATCAACGATCGTCCCGCCAGCGTTGCGCTAATGCGGCAGGTCGGGCAGGCCCTCGTCGAAATCCACGGCCAGCACGACGACCGGGCGCTGGTCGACCCGGAAGCGCACCGCACGCTGCTCGATCAGTACGGTGGGCTCGAGCGCGAGGCGGCGGCGGTGGCCGGCGCGCACGCGGCCTGGCGGAGCACTGAGCAGGAACTGCGCGCGCACCGCGCCAGGGTTGAGGCCGCGGCGCGCGAGGCCGACTATATTCGCGCCACCGTCGAGGAACTGTCCGATCTCGCTCCGATCGCCGGCGAGGAGGACGAACTCGCCGAACGCCGCCAGATCATGATGCGCTCCGAGAAGATCGTGACGGACGTCAACGATGCCCATGAAGAACTGTCCGGGTCGGCGTCACCGATCCCGCCGCTGGCGGGTCTCCTGAAGCGTCTCGACCGCAAGCGCGATCAACTGCCGGGCCTGCTTGATCCCACCATCGAACGGCTCGATGTGGCCCTCGATGCGCTGTCGGATGCCCAGATGGCTTTGCAAGAGGCATTGCGCTCGCTCGAATTCGATCCGCGCGCACTGGAAGAAACCGAGGAGCGGCTGTTTGCGCTCCGGGCGGCGGGCCGCAAATTCTCGGTCCCCGTCGACGCGCTGCCCGAACTCACGGCAAAGATGATCGGCGACCTGGCCGATCTCGACGCTGGTGAGGAGCGTCTGGCGCGGCTCGAGGCCGAACTGGCCGAAAAACGGACGCTGTTCGATCGCGCCGCCGCCGCGCTGTCCGAACAGCGCCAGGAGGCCGCGCGGCTGCTGGAAGCCGCGGTGATGGCCGAGCTCCCCGACCTCAAGCTCGATCGCGCGGCGTTTCTGGTCGAGATGGCAAGCGACCCGGACCGGCCCTCGGCCGCCGGTATCGACACGGTCGAGTTCTACGTTTGCACCAATCCCGGCACCCGCGCCGGGGCGATGATGAAGGTCGCGTCCGGCGGCGAGCTATCGCGTTTCCTGCTGGCGTTGAAGGTCGCGCTCGCCGATCGGGGATCGGCGCCGACGCTGGTCTTCGACGAGATCGACACCGGCGTCGGCGGCGCCGTCGCCGACGCCATCGGCCGGCGCCTGGCGCGGCTCGCCGGGACTGTCCAGGTGCTCGCCGTCACCCACGCGCCGCAGGTCGCGGCCCGCGCCGCGACGCATCTTCTGATTTCCAAGGCCGCCGCCGATGCCGGCGAGGACCGGGTTGCAACGCGCGTCGCGCCGATCGGCGCGACGGGACGGCGGGAGGAGATCGCTCGCATGCTTGCCGGCGAAACGGTGACCGACGAGGCCCGCGCCGCCGCCGAACGTCTGATCGGCGCAGGAGCTTGAAGATGGCGAGGCCCGACCGCGTTCTCATCGTCGGCGCGGGCCCGGTGGGGCTTGCCGCGGCCGTCGAGTTCCGTCGGCGTGGCCTTTATCCCCGCATCATCGACGCCGGGGAGGGGCCGACGGACGCGGCCCAGTCGCGAGCGCTTGGCATCCTGCCGACGACGCTCGACATTCTTTCCGCCTCCGGCATTACCGACCGGCTGCTCGCCGAGGGCGGCCACATCGAGAACGCCGAGATTTCTCTCGATGACAGGCGTCTGTTCAGGATTTCGACCAAGCCGGCGCGCACGCGCCACAACTTCATCCTGACGCTGCCGCAGGGGCGCACCGAGCGGCTGATGATCGAGTGGCTCGCGGCCCATGATGTCTCGGTCGAATGGAACACTGCCTTTGTCGCGCTCGCCGATACCCACGCGCCGCGGGTCAGCCTGTCGAATGGCGAGACCGTGGCGGCCGATCTGGTGCTTGGCGCCGACGGCGTTCATTCGGCGGTGCGCGAGGACGTCGGCATTCCCTGGAGCGGCGATGGCTATCCGGCCGAGTTCGCCCTGGCCGACGTGGTCTTCGAGCGGCCGGTCGAGGCATCGACGGCCAGGGCCAATCTCAGGAGCGCAAAAGGCGGCACCGGAGGAGCGGTCGCGCTGCTGCCTCTCAGTGCGACCACGGGCCGCTATGTCGGCATCGCGCCGTCCACCGATGCGCTGCTGGCCGGAATCGAGGGCATTACCTCGATTACCTGGGAATCACGCTTTTCGGTCAGCTTCCGGCATGCCGAGCGTATGGCCAAGGGTCGGGTGTTCCTGGCTGGCGATGCCGCCCATGTTCATTCGCCGGTCGGCGGCCGCGGCATGAATCTGGGCATCTGGGATGCGGGCTGGCTCGCCTATCTCGCCAGCGAGGGGCGTCAGAGCGAATACGAGATGCGCCGGCTGCCCTCGGTGCGGCGGGTGCTGAAGGATACGCGGCAAATGACCGATGTCATCGCCGCGCCGTCGGCCAATATTCTCAATCTGCTGCGCTACGCGATGCCGCTGGCGACGCAACTGCCGTGGGTGCGAAGGATGATCGCCGAGCGGCTGTTGGCGCTCGACCTGCCGCAGCCCGAATGGCTATGACGGGCGCGTATCGAACGGGCAGGGAATCACGGACGCCATGAATGACAAGCCGGTCGACGATCTCGATGAACAGGAGGCGGCGAGCGAGCTCGAACGTCTGGCGCGCGAGATCGCCGAACACGACGGGCGCTATTATCGCGAGGACGCGCCCAACGTCTCGGACGCGGAGTACGATGCGCTGCGCCGCCGCAATGATGCGATCGAGGCGCGGTTTCCCGAGCTGATCCGCTCGGACTCGCCGTCGCGGCGGATCGGGTCGGAGGTGTCGGAGAAGTTCGAGAAGATCCGCCATGCGTTGCCGATGCTGTCGCTCGACAACGCTTTTTCGGATGAGGACGTCGCCGATTTCGCCAAGCGAGTCCGCCGCTTCCTGAAGCTCGCCGAGGACTCAGCCCTGGCGATCACCGCCGAGCCCAAGATCGACGGCCTGTCGCTGTCGCTGCGCTACGAGAAGGGCGAACTCGTCTCGGCGGCGACCCGGGGCGACGGCACCACCGGCGAGGACGTGACCCGCAACGCCCGGACCATCGACGACATTCCGAACCGGCTGAAGGGCGATGCGCCTAAGATCTTCGAGGTGCGCGGCGAGGTCTATATGAGCCACGCGGCCTTCGCCGCGCTCAACGCTCGGCAGGCCGAGGAGGAAAAGCCGGTCTACGCCAATCCGCGCAACGCCGCCGCCGGCTCGCTGCGCCAGCTCGACGCTGGGATCACCCGTGGCCGCGCCTTGCGCTTTTTCGCCTATGCTTGGGGCGAGGCGAACGATGTGCCCGGCAAGACCCAAATGGAAGTCGTCGCGGCCCTCGGCCGGTTTGGTTTTACCACTACCGATTTGATGCGCCGCTTCGACACGATCGAGGGGCTGATCGAGCATTATCACCGGATCGAGGAGAGCCGCGCGAGCCTCGGCTACGACATCGACGGCGTCGTCTACAAGGTCGACGATCTGGCCTTGCAGAAGCGCCTCGGCTTCGTCTCGCGCTCGCCGCGCTGGGCGATCGCCCACAAGTTTCCGGCCGAGCAGGCGACGACGGTGTTGCGGGCGATCGAGATCCAGGTCGGCCGCACCGGCGCGCTGACGCCCGTCGCCAAGCTCGATCCGGTCACCGTCGGCGGCGTCGTCGTCTCCAACGCCACGCTGCATAATGCCGAGGAGATCGAACGGCTGGACGTTCGCGTCGGTGACATGGTGACGATCCAGCGGGCTGGCGACGTGATACCGCAGGTGCTGGGAATCGTCGCCGACAAGCGCCCCGCCGGCACCGAGCCGTTCGAATTTCCGTCGGTCTGCCCATGCGAATTGAAGACCCCCGTGGTGCGCGAGGAAACCGCCTCGGGCGCCCGGAGTGTCGTGCGCCGCTGCACCGGCGAGTTCGCCTGTCCGTTCCAGCGGCGCGAGCATCTGAAGCTGTTCGTCTCACGAAAAGCCTTCGACATCGATGGGCTCGGCGACAAGCAGATCGATTTTTTCTACGACGATCCGGATTTTCGCGTTCGCACACCCGCCGACATCTTCAAGATAGCCGAGACGAACGCCGGCGGCCTGAAGAAGCTGAAGGACAAGGAAGGCTTCGGCGAAGTCTCGGCCAACAACCTCTTCGCTGCGATCGAGGCACGCAGGGCGATTCTGCTCGACCGGCTAATCTTCTCGCTCGGCATCCGCCATGTCGGCGAGGCGACGGCGAAGACGCTGGCGCGCGCCTACGGCACCTTCGAGGCGTTCCACGACGCCGCGCTCAAGGTGGCGGCGGGTGACGAGGAAGCGGGCGCCGAGATGGACGCGCTGGAGGAGATCGGCGGGGCCGTGCTGACCGCTGTGGCGCGGTTCTTTTCCGAAGAGCACAATCTGCGTCTGGTCGAGGATCTGGTGCGGGAACTGACGATCGAACCGGCCGAACAGCCGGCCGCGTCCTCGCCCGTTTCCGGCCAGACCATCGTCTTCACCGGTTCGCTGGAGCAGATGACCCGCGACGAGGCGAAGGCGATGGCCGAGGCGTTGGGCGCCAAGGTCGCCGGGTCGGTATCGAAGAAGACCGATCTGGTCGTCGCCGGTCCCGGCGCCGGCTCGAAGCTCAAGAAGGCCGCCGAACTCGGCGTCGAGGTGCTCGACGAGGATGCCTGGTTCGAGCGGATCGGGCGCAGCCATGGGGCGGAGACCGGCGAGAGCGGCTGACCGGGCCTCGGCGCGACGTTACAGTCATGCACCGCTGCCACGGGCGGTCGGAGAAATCTGGGGCAATGCGTCGCCGCACCTTGCGGAGCGCCCGGCGAATGCCGAGATTGGGCGCGCTCCAGACAAGGATGATTCATGCTATTCCGCCTGCCGCGCTGCCTGCGCACCGGCCTTGCCGCCGCAATTTTCCTCGTCGGTGCGGGCTTGGCGCCTGTCGCGATCGCTGTGTCCGTCGACAATGACCTTCCCGCCACGAAGGCGCCGGTGGCCGCGGACACGCGCACCGGCTCGGCAAAGTCGGATATTTCCGAGATCGTTCAGCCCGACGACCTGTCCGCCATGGTCGGGATCGCGCTGGGCTATGGCAACGCGGAACTTTCCACCATCGAGAATGGGGACCCCGTGATCGTCGGCGAGATCAATGGCGTCGCCTATCAGCTGTTCTTTCTAAATTGCGCGGACGACCACACCGGCTGCACCATTATGAACTTCTATGCGATCTGGGATGTTCAGGACGTCGCCATTGATGCCATCAACGGATTCAACCGCACCCAGCCTTTCAACAAGGCCTATCTGACGCCGGACAATCTGCCCGTGGTCGAACTGAACCTGTCGACGGTCGGCGGCATGACGCGTGGCCAGCTCGACGACGCCTTCGAGCGCTGGACCATCGCCCTGGCGGAGTTTCCCCGCGAGGTGCTGGGCGAGACGCGGTAGCGAACGCGCCGTTGATTTCCGCCGCGCTTGCGCGGTTCGATGTGACAAAGCATAAGCAAGACTGATTAGGCGGTCGCTCGGCGACCGTGTTTCCACGAATCAATCCGAGCAACCCCGTGACCGAATCCGCCCGATCGGAGATCCGCGCCGCGCTGCGCCAGCTCCTGCCCATCCTTTTCGCTGCGTTGCCCTTCGGCATGCTCTACGGTGCGATCGCCGTTGGCGAGGGTCTGACGCTATGGCAGACGATCGGCTTCTCGGCCACCGTCTATGCCGGCGCCTCGCAACTCGCCGCTCTGCAACTGATCGGCATCGGCGCGCCGGTTTGGTCCGTGCTTCTGGCGGTGGTGGCGCTCAACTTCCGGCACGTCCTCTATTCGGCATCCGTGGGCAGACACCTGACGCGTTTTTCGGCGCCCCAGAAGGCGGCGGCGTTCTTCCTTCTGGTCGACCCGATGTTCGGCGCCGCCGAGGCGCGCGCGAGCGGCCAGAAACTGACCAAGACGTTCTATTTCGCCTATGGCCTAGTGCTGTATTTCGGCTGGCTCGCCGCGACACTGGTGGGGGCTTTGTTCGGCGCGCTGATCGACGATCCGCTCGCATACGGCTTGGATTTCATCCTGCCGGTGTATTTCCTGACATTGTTGATGACCTTTCGCACCCGCAGTCTGTTCTATCCGGTGGCACTGGCAAGCGCGGCGGCCTCGATCCTCGTCTATCTGACCGTCGGCCCGCCCTGGCACGTCACCATAGGCGGGGGCGCCGGGGTCTTGTTCGCCGCCGTCGCCAAACCGGCGGCGCGGCCGAGGCGCGAGGGCGTCGATGCCTGATATCTGGCTGATCATCGTCCTCGCGGGAGTGCTTACCTACCTCACGCGCGCCGGCGGGCATCTGCTGCTTGCCCGGTTCGGGTCGTTGCCGCCTCGGCTGGAAGCGGCGCTCAACGCTGTTCCGGCGGCGGTGCTGACGACGATCGTCACGCCGATCCTGGTGACCGGTGGTTGGCCGGAGCGCGTCGCGATCCTGGTCTGTCTGGTGCTGTCGTTGCGCCTGCCGCTGATCGCGGTGGTCGCGATCGGCACGGGACTGGTGGCGGCGGCGCGGGCTGCCGGCTTCTGAAGCAGGCCGCTCGTCGATCAGTCGGCCTGGATCGCCGACAGTTTCCACGCGCCGCCATTTTCGCGCACGAATGTCCACAATTCCGTGGTTTCGCTCGGATGCTCCGGATCGCCTTCGACGACGGCACCGCTCTGGCGATCACGCATGACGTCGATCGATTCAAATCGCATTGCCACGGAGGCGTAGTCGCATGCGTCCTCGCGCCAAGCTTCGGCCAGATCGCCTTGCAGCAACGTGACCGCCGTCACGTCGTTCTTGCGCCCCGACGTGGCGTTCTCGGAGAGTTCCTCGGCGAGATAGGACATCACTTCCGGCGTAGTGATCTGGCGCAGCGCGGCGTAGTCCTCACGTGAAAACGCCGCCTGGATCTCCTGGAGCTTCTGTTCGAAGGCATCGAGATCCCGGTCGGTGATGCCGATCTCGTCGGCCGGGCCAGACGATGCTGCTGCCGAGCCTGCGCCGAGTCCGGCTCCTGAACCGATCGACGGGATGCGGAAGCTTCCCGGTCCCGCCGGGCGCGGTGTCTCCTCGTAGGCGCGCCGCTCCGCTGCACCGGAATTGCCGGCATAGGCGCCGCCGGCTCGGTTGCGAAACAGCCGCATCAGCAGGGACGCGCCAAGAGCGATCAACAGCACCTGGACAAGCAGCGCGAGGAAGCCGCCCATGCCGCCGAAGCCTGTCCCCATCAGCATGCCGAACAGGCCGCCAAGCATCAGTCCGCCGAGAAGACCGCCGCCCAAGCCGCCGAAGAGACCTGGCCGACGTGTCGTCGCGCCGTTCTGAGCGGTTCCTGCGCCCGGCTGGGCAGCCTGGCCCGGCGTCATTGAGCGCTGGACCGGCGCGAAGGATTTCGGCGCCGTGGTCGTGGTCGGTGCCGACTGGAATGTGCGGAAGCCCCGGCTGCCGAAGCTGCCGCCGCGACGCGCGTCGGCATGGTCGACCGCGACGAAGGAGAAAGCGAGGAAGAAGCTTGCAAGCATTGCACCGAAGCGAAGGCGGTTGACCATGTGATGTCCCGTCAAATTGGCGTCCGGCGAGATATGGGGAATGTCGGTTCGCTGCGCTATGGCTGCCTGAAAATTATGCAAGATAGGTGGAGGGCCCGCCGTGCGGAGCGGGCCAGCGCACTTGGTGCCTGTCGAGAATGACGACATCCTTCACCTTGGACGAGTTGGCCAGTGCCAGCGTCTGCTACTGCCGGTGCGCTGTCGTCACGCATAATGGATGGTCAGGCCACCGATGGCCTGCACGGTGTGGTCTCGTGCGATCTCGGTTAGCGTGCGCTTCTGCTGGTCGTGGGTTTCGGTGGACGAGCCCGGCTCACGACCGGCACTCGGTCGCATTCCGACGCGCGCCATGTTTGATTACATTTGATTTTCATAGTTTCCGCGCGTCGACGTCTAAAGCGCTTGGGAGAGGCAATGACAGAGCCAGTCGGGCAGCGATTTAGCCAAACGTACATGCGTCAATCCGACCTCCTCCCTGATAGCGAGCGTATGCGGGGCCGACTAAGGTCGCTGTACTGCTCTATCGGAGACGATCTCTCTACATTCGGCAGCCTGATGAACAGTGAGCTCGGCCTTCAATTGGAAGGCTATGCCTATGCCTCCGCTTGGACGCGTATAATGCAGTCGATCGAGCTTCGGGACGTTCTGGACTCTGTTACTATCCGGTATCAGTGCCTTGACCATTATGATTCGGAAGCTCTCGAGAAAATACGCGGTGAATTCTTAGATGAAGCTCGCAGAATCTTTCGAGAAGAGCAGGTTCGCTACCGAATCGACGATGAAGGTGGCGTTCATTTCGCGCAAGACAGCGAATTCGAGAGGATGCGGGTTTCTACGATAGCAACACTGAAAGACGCCCGCTTCGACGGGGTCCGCGCTGCGTTCGACGCGGCATTCCTCTATCTTGATCAGCAGCCCGTAGACGGCAAAGGCGGGCTTCGGTCAGCCTTCTTTGCGTCCGAGGCTTTATTTCGTCTAATGTTTCCGTCAGCGCATCAATTAAGTGGCAGCGAGGTGCGGAAGCATCTTCAGCCATTGATTGACTCTGTGTACGGTTCACAGAAACCTGCGGTCCACATGGCTCAGAAGCAGTTGCAGTCTTTCGTGGACTGGATCGATGGTGCCCATTTCTACAGACACGAGCCTGGTACTGAAGACCCGGCTCAGCCGCCGCTTGAGTTAGCGATATTTATGATCTCGCAGGCTGGCAGTTTCATTCGTTGGTTGGCGCACCTTGATGCCAAGCGCCCAAGTTGAGGCATAATACCAACCTGCGGTGATAGGAACCCATTCGACCGGGACGATCGCCGATGCGTGGCGAGGAGCGGGACGACGCGCGATGCGGCGCAGCGGGCGAGGCCCGCGACGAAGCCAGGCACGGCGAGAGCCCGGCCTTCGGTGGGCTGTACGGGCTTGCCGGACGGCGTCGCACCGCTTGCCCGATGCGCCGCATCGAACCGCGCGGCGCTCCTGGCCGGACAAGCCCGTCCAGCGCCATCGAATAGGTCCCTATCACCGCAGGTTGGTATAAGCGCTAAGGACTAAGTCACGATCCGGCACCAGAAGCGACCGACGTGGCCGTAGCGGTGCCTGCAGGCTTCCAGAAACAACGGAGCCCGCAGGTGGCTGGCAAATGCCAAGCCAGAGCCCCAGCTTGCGCTGTGCCATTTGCAGGCGGCGCTTATTGCGTTCCTCGGCCCAGATGAAATCCTGATGATCGAGATCGTTGGCCGGCATTGCACCAACAGCCCGCCGTGCCGCGGTGCCGTACGGCTCTCGTCTGACGCAAGCCTCTGTCAGCGCGCGAGTTCGCGCGTTGCCTCCTCGATGCCCTTCAGCGTCATCTCGAACATCCGGTCGCCGGTCGCCTCGCGGATCATCTGGATCGACTGTGTCCAGTCCCAGTGTTCGCGCTTGACCGGGTTCAGCCAGACGGTCTTCGGCCATTTGGCGGTAAAGCGTTGCAGCCAGACGAAGCCCGGCTCGGGGTTCCAGTGCTCGACCGAACCGCCCGCCATGGCAACCTCGTAGGGGCTCATCGAGGCGTCGCCGACGAACACCGCCTTGTAATCCGATCCGAACGTGTGGAGCACGTCCATGGTGGAAATCGTCTCGGCATGGCGGCGGCGATTGTCCTTCCACAGCCGCTCATACGGGCAATTGTGGAAGTAGAAGAATTCGAGGTGCTTCAGCTCCGAGCGGGCGGCGGAAAACAGCTCCTCGACCGCCCGGACATGGTCGTCCATCGACCCGCCGATATCGAGAAACAGTAGCACCTTGACCGCGTTGCGCCGTTCGGGCCGGGTCTTTACGTCGAGATAGCCGTGCTCGGCGGTGGAGCGGATCGTGGCGGGAAGGTCGAATTCCTCCTCGGCCCCGTCGCGAACCCAGCGGCGTAGCCGCTTCAGCGCGACCTTGATGTTGCGCGTGCCGAGTTCGACGCTGTCGTCCAGATTGCGGAACTCGCGCCGGTCCCAGACCTTCACCGCCTTGCGGTGGCGGCTTTCCTTCTGGCCGATACGGATACCTTCCGGGTTGTATCCATAGGCGCCGAACGGTGACGTGCCGCCGGTGCCGATCCATTTCGAGCCGCCCTGATGGCGCCCTTGCTGCTCTTCCAGGCGTTGCTTCAGCGTCTCCATCAGCTTGTCGAAGCCGCCGAGGCTTTCGACGAGCTTTTTCTCCTCGTCGGTGAGGTGCTTTTCGGCCAGGCGGCGCAGCCATTCCTCGGGCAATTCGCGCATATCGACGCCGCCGGCCTCGCCCGACACCGCCTCGATGCCCTTGAAGATTTCGGAGAACACACGGTCGAAGCGATCGATGAAACGCTCGTCCTTCACGAGGCTGGCGCGAGCGAGATAATAAAAGCCCTCCACGTCGTAGGTGACGAGATCGGCCGTCACCGCATCCAGAAAGGCGAGATGCTCGCGCAGCGTGACCGGCACGCCGGCGGCCTTGAGCTTGAGGAAGAAGGTCAGGAACATGGCCGGAAGGTAGGGCAGGGAGCGGCGCTTGTCAGCCGGCGGCGTTGTTTCGCGGAAATCGGCGATCTAAGATCGGATCGGTTGATCGCGATACGTCAGTGGCGTATATGTGGGGTGGGGATGGCGTTGGATATTGAAGTCGGTGAAACCCGACGCTTTCTCCTTGATTGCGCGATGTATGGCGTGAATGCGGAAAAGCATGAGGCTCTGCTGCGCCTTCTGAAAGGAGACCCGGTTGTCGGTCGTCAGCGACCTGGGTCACCTTCCTTGTGGGATTGGGAGTTCAGCGGCAATCGGATTACTTATGCTTTGTCAGACGATTGCTCGCGGCTGGTGCTGCTGCGACTAACTCCCGCAGAGGCGCCGAAGGCCAGCCGCCTGCTACAGATCATGAAGCTGATACGAACTATCAACGAGATCAAACGCCTGTTCGGATTGTGAGCCATGTCAAAGAAGATGAGGATCGAAACGCAGGAAGAGGCCGACGTCCATCTCGTCGAGTCCCTCGAACAGGCGTTGAAATGGTTTCAGGGCGATGATTCCGATGTCACCGTCCACACCTTCACGATCGAGGTGCCGGACGTCGCCAAGCTGCGGCGCAAGCTGAAGCTGACGCAGGCCGATTTCGCCCTGAAGATCGGGGTGCCGGTGGCCACGCTCCGCAATTGGGAGCAAGGCCGGCGCTACCCGACCGGCCCGGCGCGAGTGCTGCTCAACGTTTTGGCGCGGCGGCCCGATCTGGTGATGGAGGCGATCGAAGCCTCCCAGCCGGTCGAGGCGGCGGAATAACAGCCTCGTGACGGAGACGTGCCTAAACCGTGTGCTCCGCCCGGCCTTGCCATTGGTGGAGGTCGGGTCGAAGATGAAGGAGCGTCCTACTGGGCGAGCTTGTCGCGGAATTTCTCCGGCACTTGATCGAGCGTCAGTTTCTTCTGTTCCTCGGCGTCGTGCGCGAAGGCGACAAGATCGGCGAGTTCCTGGCCGGTCAAATCGATGACCGCGCCAAATTCCGCCTCCTGCATTGCCGTCATGGCCGATGCGCCGCGCCACATGCGGGCGGCGAATTCGAACGCGTTCATCGGCGACGGCATCTCGGCGGCGTCGAGCGAAGGGCCGACTTCGACCCCGACACCGTTGACCAAATGGCAGACGACGCAGCCCTTGTCGACAAACAGCTTGCGTCCGCGTTCGGCGTCGAGCGGGGGAAGAGCGATGCCGATGTCGCGCATCAAGCCCATCATGCGGTTGACCTGTTCGGGCGGCATCTCCTCGATCGCCTCGAAATCGTGACCGTGCTCATGGCCCTGATGCATTTCGCGCATCTGTTCGAGCGGAGCGGACGCGCCGTGATCGTCGTCTTTCGTCTCCGAGGAATGACCGGCAGCAGCCATGGCGCCGGCGGGCGCGAGTGCCATGGATACGGCCACGGCCGCCATGGCAAGGGTGACATGGGACATCGTCATAGTCCTTTCAGATTATCGCAAAAGCACCGTCTCGCGCCTTCAGGATCTGCAAAGGACGCCGTCGGTTCAGGAAACACACCATAATCTCATCCGAAAGCCGAGACCGTGGCCGCAACGATGATGTAGCGTCGAACAAATGGTAGGGCGTTGATCCACATCAATTCCGGGCTGCGCAACCCTGATGTGCCGCCTTACGAAGTTCTGGAGAACGGCGCCGTCCGGATCGGTCAGGCGGACCGGCGCGGTTCAGCTTGGCAGAGAGATCTCACCCTTGAGATAGAGCACGCCCTGGCCGGCCACGACGACGGTCTCGCCGTCCAGCCGGCAGCGCAGATCGCCGCCGCGGCTCGACACCTGCCGGACCGTGAACTGGGTTTTTCCCAGCCGCCCGGCCCAATAGGGCACCAGCGAGCAATGGGCCGAGCCGGTGACCGGATCCTCGTCGATGCCGGCCTTCGGCGCGAACATGCGCGAGACGAAGTCGACGGCGTCGCCGGGCGCCGTCGCGATGACGTTGCGCGGTGGCAAAGCCGCGATCGCTCTTATGTCCGGCGCCAGACCGACGATTTCGGCCTCGGTCTCGAAGACGGCGAGGTAGGAGGTGTCGCCGGGGACGGCGAAGGAGACCACCGCCTGCGGCCGGGCGCCGAGGGCGTCGGCCAGCCTGTCGATATCGATTGCGTCGACGGTTCCGGCCTCGTGACGACGCGGGAAGCGCATCACATACCAGCCGTCAGCGCCCCGCGTCACCGTGAGCTCGCCCGATTCCCGTGTGACGAAGGTCAGCGTCGCCGCGGTCTCCCCGAGGCATTCGGTGAGGACGAACGCGGTGGCCAGTGTCGCGTGGCCGCAGAGCGGCACCTCGATCGCCGGGGTGAACCAGCGCAGCTCCCAGCGTGCCTCGCCGGCCGGCACGAAGAAGGCGGTTTCGGCGAGGTTGTTCTCGGCGGCAATCGCCTGCATCGTTGCGTCCGGCAGCCAGGATTCGAGCGGCACCACGGCCGCCGGATTGCCGGAAAACAGCCGGTCGGTGAAGGCGTCAACCTGATAGAGGGGGAGGCGGGTTGCTGTCATGTCGGTCTCAGCGCTGATATTTGATGAACGGCGTTTTGCTCCCGACTCGATCATAGAGCTGGCGGCCCGTGTAGTTGAACTCCTGCGTCATCCAGTAGACGGCGGGACAACCGGCGTCGTCCGCCGCCGCATAGACAGCTTCGATCAGTTTTCGGCCGACGCCCAGGCCTCGTGCGGCCGGGTCGGCGAAGAGATCCTGCAGATAGACGACGTTCTCGCTGCGCCAACAATGGCGATGCTGCAAGTAGTGTACGAGACCGACAATCTGGCCGTCACGGACCGCCAGTAGGCCGCATGGGTCGTAGAGCGCCTGGCCGAGCAATCGCGCGAAGGTCGTTGCGTAGACCTCCTCGGTGATCGTGGTCCCGTAGAATTGGAGATAGGCGGTCCAGAGCCGTCGCCAGTCGGCTTCGTCCGTGGCTTCCAACGGGCGGACCGTAATGGTCATGCTCACCCCTTCCGCCGCGCCAAAAACGCCAATCGCTCGAACAGATGCACGTCCTGTTCGTTCTTCAACAGCGCGCCGGCGAGCTTCGGCAGGGCGCTGGTCGGGCTCTCCCTGAGGTCCTTGGGCTCGATGTCCTCGGCGACGAGCAGGCGAATCCAGTCCAGCGCCTCCGAGGTCGACGGCCGTTTCTTGACGCCCGGCTGCTCGCGCAGCTCGTAGAACTGGGTCAGCGCGGCGCGCACCAGTTCCTTCTTGATGCCGGGATGATGCACCTCGACGATCTTCGCCAGCGTCTCGGGATCGGGAAACTGGATGTAGTGGAAGAAGCAGCGGCGCAGGAACGCGTCCGGCAGCTCCTTTTCGTTGTTCGAGGTGACGACGACGATCGGCCGATGCCTGGCCCTGACCGTCTCGTCGGTCTCGTAGACATCGAATTCCATCTTATCGAGCTCCTGCAGGAGATCGTTGGGAAACTCGATGTCGGCCTTGTCGATCTCGTCGATCAACAGGACGACTCGCTCGTCGGAGGCGAAGGCCTCCCACAGCTTGCCGCGGCGGATATAGTTGCGGATGTCGTTGACCTTCTCGTCGCCGAGCTGGCTGTCGCGCAGGCGCGAGACGGCGTCGTATTCGTAAAGCCCCTGCGCCGCCCGCGTCGTGGACTTCACCGTCCACTGGATCAGCCTCAGCCCCAGCGCCTCGGCGATCTGGAAGGCGAGTTCGGTCTTGCCGGTGCCCGGCTCGCCCTTGACCAGCAATGGACGTTCGAGGGTGATTGCGGCGTTGACCGCGACCATCAGATCCTTGCCGGCCACATAGGCGTCGGTTCCGGTAAAGCGCATGCGTGTCATCCTGTTTTGCTGTTGCCGGCAACCATAAGGTCCGGCGAGGCGGTGGCAAGCGGGGGGCATTGGCGATCCCATCCGTCAGTCGGGCTTATCGTATGGCCATGCCGCCCTATGTTGCCGCTGCGAAGCGCCGGCCCGCGTGATGCTCCAGGAGAATTCATCGTCCATGACCCAACCGAGCTATGCCGCGCAATCGGGTGCCACCGGCCAGGGCGCTCTCGGCACCGTGTTGACGGTGTTGTTCGCGCTTGCCTGCGGCGCGCTCGCGGCCAACCTCTATTACGCCCAGCCGCTGGTCGCGCTGATCGGCGACGACACCGGCCTGTCACCCTCCACCGAGAGCATGATCGTCACCGTCGCGCAGATCGGCTACGCGATCGGCCTCGTCCTCTTGGTGCCGCTCGGCGACCTGATCGAGAACCGCAAGCTGATCCTCGTCACGATGGCGGCGAACGTCGTCAGCCTCGCCGGCCTGGCCCTGGCGCCGGGCCTGACGATGCTGTTCGCCATGATGCTGGTCGTCGGCATCACCTCGACGGCGGCGCAGATGCTGGTGCCGCTCGCCGCCAATCTCGCGCCCGCCGCCGAGCGCGGCAAAGTCGTCGGCAATGTCATGAGCGGGCTTCTCGGCGGCATATTGCTGGCCCGGCCGGTCTCCAGCTTCCTCGCCGACTATGTCGGCTGGCGCGGCGTCTTCGGCCTGTCCGCGGGGCTGATCGCGGCGCTTGGCCTGGCTGGCCTGATCCTGTTGCCGCGCCGCGAGCCCCACGGCGAACGGAGCTATGCCGTGCTGATCGGCTCGCTCGGCAAGCTGTTCATGCGCCAGCCGGTGCTGCGCCGGCGCGGGATCTACCATGCCGCGATGTTCGGGGCGTTTTCGCTGTTCTGGACCGCCGCGCCGGTGATCCTTCTGCGCGCACCCTACAATTTCACTCCGAGTGGCGTGGCGCTGTTCACGCTGGCCGGCGTCCTCGGCGTCTTCGCCGCACCCGTCGCCGGACGGCTCGCCGATCGCGGCTACACCCGCATCGGCACTATCGCGGCGATTGCGACGGTGATCGCCGCCTTCGTCGCGGCGCTGTTCGGCGGCGTATCGCTGGCTGCCTTGGTCGCCGCAGGCATCCTCATCGACCTCGGCGTGCAGGCCAATCTGGTTTTCGGCCAGCGCGAAATCTACCAGCTCGACGCGACCATCCGGAACCGGCTCAACGCCGTCTACATGACGACGTTTTTCCTCGGCGGGGCGATCGGATCTGCCCTGTCGAGCCCGGTGCTCGAAGCCTTCGGCTGGGTCGGCGTCTGCGTCATCGGCATCGCCATGCCGGCGGCGGCACTGATTTACTTCCTGGTGGCCGACGAGGCGGACTGAGCGGCGAGGTCGGCCGTTTCCCACTTGTCGAGGAAGGTTTCTATCGGCAGCGCCTGCATGTCCGGGATTGCGGCAAACAGCACCTCCGGTGACCAGTCCCACCAGGCGAGGCGCCGGAGCCGCTCGGCGATCCCGGCGGAAAACCGCGCGCGCAACAGCCTTGCCGGCACGCCGGCGACGATGGCGTAGGGTGCGACGTCCTTGGTCACCACCGCATTGGCGCCGATCACCGCGCCGACGCCGATCTGGACCCCCGGCATCACCACCGCGCCATGACCGACCCACACGTCATGGCCGATCGCGACCCGCTTCGCGCTGCGGTGTTCGCGCCAGTCGGCGTCGATCGGCAGATAGCGGAAATACTCGTTCGGCCGGTAGCTCAGCTTGTGGGTCGTCGGCCGCTCCATCGGGTGGTCCAGCGCGTTGATCCTGACATTGGCGGCGATCGAGCAGAACTTGCCGATGTCGGTGTGGATCGCCTCGCCGCCGCGTTCGAAATAGGAAAAGTCGCCGACCGTGACGTCGCGCAAAAGCACCCGCTGACCGATCTCGACGAAGCGCCCGAGACGGGTTTCCTTCAGCTCCGCCGACGGGTGGATGCGTGGTTCGGACGGGCGCAAGCGCGGATCGTCGTCGTTCGTGCGCAGGCCTTCTTCCATCACGTGACTCCCCTCAGACTGCTTTACTCGCCGCAGCGGTCCCCGTGGCTCTAAACCGCGGCGCGGCGTCGGTACAGGCCGGCCGTGCGGAAGCGGCGGGGAGACGACAGAAGGCGCATCGTCGCGGCCAGTTGGCTATGCTGCCGACTGGCGGGATCTTTCTCTATGACGTAAGGTAAATCGCGGCACCGTGGAACCGGGAGGATCCGATGGCGGAGAATGGTTGTTGCGGGCCGGGCTATGCCTCGCCCAAGGAGGCGATGCAGGCTCAGCGGGAGAAGCTGCTTTACACGGTCGCTCTGTACGTTGGCACGGGGGTGGAAAAGCCGGATTATCTGGCGACGGTGGATGTCGACCCGGATAGCCCCACCTATTCCAGCGTCGTGGCGCGCACCGAAATGCCGCAGATCGGCGACGAGCTGCACCATTCGGGCTGGAACGCCTGCTCGTCCTGTCACGACGATTCCTCGAAATCCCGCCGCTATCTGCTGATGCCGGGCGTGCGGACCTCGAACATCAACGTGATCGACACGGCCGACGCCGCGAACCCCAAGCTACACACGGTCGTCTCCGGCGACGAGATCAAGGCGAAGACCAACCTGTCGGCGCCGCACACGGTCCATTGCCTCGGCTCGGACATCATCATCTCGATGCTTGGCGACGCCGACGGCAACGGGCCCGGCGGCTTTCTGCATCTCGACGAGAATTTTGACATCGTTGGCCGCTGGGAGAACGAGCTCAACGGCATGAAGTACAATTACGACTTCTGGTACCAGCCGCGCCACAACATGATGGTCAGTTCGGAATGGGCTGCGCCGAACACCTTTCTGCCGGGCTTCGAACTCGACGACGTGGCGGCGGGAAAATACGGGCAATCGGTGCATTTCTGGGACTTCAAGGGCAAGAATATAGCCAAATCGGTCGATCTCGGCGCCGAGGGCATGATCCCGCTGGAGGTGCGCGGGCTGCATGACCCGGAATCGCATCACGGCTATTTCGCCGCGACGCTGTCGTCCAACGTCTTCCATTGGTGGAAGGACGATGCCGGCGAACCCCAGTTGGAGAAGGTGATCGATATCCCCACGATCGATGTCGCGGGTTTCCCGGTGCCGATGCCGTCGCTGATCACCGACATCCTGATCTCGATGGACGACCGCTACATCTATTTCGCCAACTGGCTGCATGGCGATCTCCGGCAATACGACATCGCCGACCGTTCGAACCCGAAGCTGACCGGTCAGGTCTGGCTCGGCGGCATGCTCGGCAAGGCGCCGGAGGTCAACGGCGTCACGGTGCAGGGCGCGCCGCAGATGATCCAGTTGTCGCTGGATGGCAAGCGGCTCTACGTCACGACCTCGCTGTTCTCGACCTGGGATAATCAGTTCTACCCGGGCATGAAGGACAAGGGCGCGCAGATGTTCATGATCGACTGCGACACCGAGAAGGGTGGCATGTCGATCAATCCTGACTTCCTGGTCGACTTCGGTAGAGAGCCGAACGGCCCGGCGCGCTGCCACGAGATGCGCTATCCGGGCGGCGACGTGACCAGCGACATCTGGATGTGACGCGGCTCGGCGGCCGGTTCCTCGACGGACGGCGCGGGTGGTGAAAACCCATCGGGTCACGCTGGTGAATCGAAACGGCCGCGTCCTCGATGTTGGTGAGGATCAATCGATCCTAGACGTGGCCGAGGCGGCCGGGATGGTCCTGCCCGTCGCCTGCCGCTATGGCGGCTGCATCACCTGTGCGGCGCGACTGATCTCGGGTAAGGTGCGCCAGCCGAAGGGGACGGCGCTGAACCGCCGGCAGAGCGCGGCCGGCTATATCCTCTTGTGTGTCGCCCGCCCTCGTTCCGATTGCGTCATCGCGGTCGGCGTCGAGAGCCATGGCGATCTGTATCGCAATCCGTTCAGCGTCCCGCAAATCCTGGGGGCAGGCTCGCCGGGCCAAGGGTCATAAACCCTCGCCTCGTGCGGTCGGGCTGTGCTATTTGCGTCCGGAAATCAAACCTGACGCGCCGGAGAGGTGGGCGGGGTCTTCGCGATTCCCGCACGAGGAACGATATGAACTCAGTTTCAATCCTACGCGTGGGTCTCTGGGCGCTGGTGGCGCTCCTGGTGGGCGCGGTCGTGGCGTTGGTGTTTCTCTACGGGCAGGGCGGGCGGAACACGGCCGAGGGGCCCTTCGGGACGCCGTTCGCGCTCGTTGATCAGAACGGCGCGGCGATCACCGAGGCGGACCTAACCGGCAAACCCTCCGCGGTGTTCTTCGGCTTCACCCATTGTCCGGAGGTGTGCCCGACGACGCTGTATGAGCTTGCCGGCTACCAGCGGCAGCTCAAGCAGGAGGGCAAAGACCTGCGCGTCGTCTTCGTGACAGTTGATCCGGAACGCGATACGCCCGAAATCCTCAAGGACTATGTCGAGGCGATCGGCGCCGATATCACCGCGATCACCGGGGCGCCGGACAAGATCGCCGCCATGCTCAGGGGCTGGGGCGTTTATTCGGCGAAGGTGGGCGAAGGCCCCGACTATTCCATGGACCATACGGCGACGACCTTCCTGTTGGACGCCGACGGCGCGCTGGCCGGCACGCTAGCCTACGGTGAAAAGTCCGACACCGCGCGTGCCAAGCTGGATCGGCTCGTCGGGCTTTGACACAAGGGCGGAAGCAAGCATCCGGCGCGGCGAGGGCAAAGACCCTTGTCGCCGCATCGCCTATCGCGTCGCCCATTTCCTTCGCGTCGTCCTGGCCTAGTTGGGCGTCGTCGTTCGCAAGGATAATCGTATATGGATGATCTCGCCGCCCAGATCGCCCTCATCGGCGCCGCGGGCATCGCCTCGCAGTGGCTGGCCTGGCGCCTGCAGATCCCGGCGATCGTGCTCCTGCTCGCCGTTGGTCTCTTTTTCGGTCCGTTCACCGGATTCATGAATCCGCGCGCGGATTTCGGCGAACTCTATACGCCGCTGGTGTCGACCGCGGTCGCGATCGTACTGTTCGAGGGCGGGCTGACGCTGAATTTCCGGGAGATACGGGAAACGTCGAAGGCGGTCAGGCGCATCGTCATCGTGTCCGGACCGCTGGTCTGGATCATGACCGCGCTCGCCGCCCACTATGTCGGCAATTTGTCCTGGCCGACCGCGATCATCCTCGGCGCGGTCCTGGTGGTCACCGGGCCGACGGTGATCATGCCGCTCCTGCGCCACGCCAAACTGAAGACCCGGCCGGCGTCGATCCTCAGATGGGAGGCGATCGTCAACGACCCGCTCGGCGCGTTGTTCGCGGTCATCTCCTTCGAAACCTTCCTCGTCCTGAACGGCTCCCACGAGGCCGAGAACCTGATCCTCAACGTGATCCTGGCGATCGTCATCGCGGTGCCCGGCGGCATCGCGGCTGGGCGCGCGCTCAGTTGGCTGTTCACCCGTGGCCATGCTCCCGAATATCTGAAGGCACCGATCCTCTTCGCGGCAGTCGTCGCGATGAATTCGATCACCAATCTGGTGCTTGAGGAGGCCGGGCTGCTGACCGTGACGGTGATGGGCATCACCATGGCCAATGCCCGGATCGCCAGCATCACCGAACTCCGGCGGTTCAAGGAAACGATCACCACGCTGCTCGTCTCGGGTCTGTTCATCGTACTGACCGCCTCTTTGCAGATGGACGTGATCCGCAGCCTCGAATGGCGGGTCGTCGGCTTTCTGGCCGTCGTGCTGTTCCTGGTGCGGCCGCTGGCCGTCTTCGTGGCGACGATCGGCGCCGGGCTCAGCTGGAAGGAGCGGCTGCTTGTCGGCTGGATCGCACCGCGCGGTATCGTCGCGGTTGCCGTCGCCGGCCTGTTCGGCGCGACGCTTACGCGGATCGGGGTGGCCGATGGCGACCGGATGATCGCCTATACCTTCGCCCTGGTCGCCGCCACGATCCTCCTGCACGGCTTTTCGCTGGGGCCGCTGGCACGCCTTCTCGATCTGCGATCGGCGGATCGGCCGGGCGTCCTCTTCGTCGGCGCGTCCCGCTTTACCATCGCCTTCGCCCGCCGCCTGAAGGCGCAGGAGGTTCCGGTTCTCATCGCCGACGGCAATTGGTCGCGCGCCTCCGAAGCGCGGCTGGCCGAAGTCGAGGTCTGGTATGGCGAGATTCTGTCGGAGCAGGCCCACCACTCACTTAACCTCTCGCGCTTCGACCACATGGTGGCCGCCACCGACAACGACGCCTACAACGCCTTGATCTGCACGGATTTCGCGCCGGAGATCGGCCGTTCCGATGTATTCCAGATCGGCGATCTGGGGGTTTCCGATCGCCAGTCGATGAACTTCACCATCGGCGGCCTGCCCTTGTTCAAGCCCGGCAAGAGCTATGCCGAGCTGCGCGATCTCATCGTCGACGGCTGGACCTTCCAGGCAACGCGGCTGACCGACGAATTTGGTTACGAGCGCTTCGCCGAGACGCGGCCGGAGGAAACCCACGTCCTGTTGTGGATCAAGCCATCGGAAAGTCTCGTCTTCGCTGCATCCGAAGGATCGGGCGAACCCGACGAAGGAGACACCATCATTTCCTTCGGTCCGCCCCGGCCGGAGCGCGAGCAGGATAAGATCGTGAAGGCAACGACGACCGAGCGCGAGGCCCGCGCTGAGAAGGCCCGCAAGACGAGCGAGACCGCATCCGCGAACGCGGCGGCGGCGAGCCTCTGATGGCCCAGACGCGCTATTTCGTCCGGGCCGACAGGGCCGGGGCCGAGGCGATCTACGGCGCCGTCGACAGGGCGTTCGAGGACGACGGCGTTCCGGTGGCGATTAGCGAGATCGACGAGGCGAGGGGGCTTTTCGAGGTCTCCGCCTATTTCGACGCCGCCGACGCCCACGCCTGGGAAGGCATCTTCGCCGAGGCGGTCGGCCCGGCTCTGGCGGGTCGAATCGAGCGCGAAGAGCTTCCCGACAAGGATTGGATGGCCGACGTACTCAAGGCATTGAAGCCGGTGCGTGCCGGCCGCTTCCTCGTCCATGGGGCTCATGATCGCGACAAGATCGCCGCCAACGACCTCTCTATCGAGATCGAGGCCGGGCAAGCCTTCGGCACCGGCCATCACGGCACGACGGCCGGTTGTTTGACGATGATCGGACAGATCGCTACGCGGCGCCGTCCGCGCAACGCGCTCGACCTCGGCACCGGAAGCGCGGTGCTGGCGATCGGCCTGGCCAAGCTCGCCCGCGTCCCGGTGCTCGCGACCGACATCGATCCCGTGGCCGTGCGCGTCGCCAAGGCCAATGTGGTCGCCAATGGCGTCGCCCCCTTCGTCACCAGCGTCACTGCGGTCGGCTTCGCCGCGCCGGGGATCCGCGCGCGCGCGCCGTTCGATCTGATCGTCGCGAACATTCTCGCCGGGCCGCTGATGCAACTGGCGCCGCAATTCGCGCGGCATCTGGCGCGGCGCGGCGACATCGTGCTGTCGGGCATTCTGGTCAGCCAGCGGGACGCGGTTCTGGCGGCCTTTCGCGTGCAAGGGCTTTTCCATCGGCGCACGCTGGTGATCGGCGACTGGGTGACGCTGCATCTGGCCCGATGAGGGGTACAAGCAGCCTCAAGACGCGAAAACGCCGGCGCGCAGTTCCTGCGGCCGGCGTTTTGATGCTGTGTGACGTGCCGATGGCGCGCGAAGCGTCTCTCGATGCTCCGGAACGCCTGCCGGGATCAGCGACGCTCGGGCGTGCGCCCCTCGAACAGCGACTCTCGCCCGCCCAGCTCGAAGCCATCGCGTCCGAGAAACGCCATGCGGTCTTCGATGTAGCGTCGGGCCTCGCGCTCGCGCGCTTCGATCATGCGGTCCAGCATGCTGCGCATGAAGCCTTTGGAGCGGCCGGTGCCGCGGTGGGACAATTCGGTGTAGGTCGTCGTGGCCATCGCAATATCTCCTGATGCGGTTTGCTGGCCTCCCCTTGCAACCAATATGCGACCTGGGGTCCGATTCAGGTAGAGTCATTCCTGCATAGGTGCCTGCCCTTTATTGCATTGCACAACGGTAGGGCGATTCATGTCTCGTTAACCTTTCGCGCCGCGCTCTGCCCGCTTATGGTCCCCGCGGTCGGCCGCGGGTCGCGCCGTTTTCACCCCGTCCTTACTCGTTTCCTGCCAGAGCCGCCGATGTTTCAGAATTTCGACCAGACCACCGATTTCTCGCGCAGTGCCGAACGGGTCCGCCAGCTCCGCGCCGGGTTCGGGGAATCCGGCATCGACGGTTTCATCGTCCCGCGCGCCGACGAGCACCAGGGCGAGTATATCCCCCCCTCGGCCGCGCGGCTCGAATGGCTGACCGGCTTTTCCGGCTCGGCGGGGGCGGCGGCCGTTCTCGCCGATCGCGCCGTGATTCTGGTCGATGGGCGATACACGTTGCAGGTCCGCTCCGAAATCGATCCCGCGGTCTTCGAGCCGTTATCGTCCGTCGAAACCTCGCTAACCGACTTTCTGACGGTCGCCGCGCCCGGCAAGCGCATCGGCTACGATCCGTGGCTGCATACGGTGGCGGAGATTCGGACGCTGGCGGACGCTATCGAGGCGGATGGCGGACAGCTCGTCGCGCTTCCGGCCAATCCGATCGACCGGATCTGGAACGATCGGCCGGCGCCGCCGAAGGCGCGGGCGGTTATCCATCCGGAGCGCTTCGCCGGACGCCCGGCGGCGGGCAAGCTGGCCGATCTGGCCAGGCGGATCGGCGACGCGAAGGCCGACGCCGCGCTTCTCACCGACCCCGCCTCGATCGCCTGGACCTTCAATATTCGCGGCGCCGACGTGCCGCACACCCCGCTGATGCTGGCCTTTGCCATCCTGCGCGCCGACGGCCGTCCGACCCTGTTCGTCGATCCGGACAAGCTCGACCCCGAGGTCAGGGACTATCTCGCGGCGCTTTGCGATCTGGCATCGCCGGACGATTTCGAGGCCGCGTTGAAGCGGGAGGCGGCCGACCGCGCGATCGGTCTCGATCCGCAATTGGGCGCCGCGCGACTGGCGACCATCGTAGAGGCGGCCGGCGGCACGCTCGTCGACATGCCGGACCCGGCGCGGCTGCCACGGGCGATCAAGAATACCGGCGAGATCGCCGGTTCGCGGACCGCTCACCGACGCGACGGCGCGGCGGTCTCGAGCTTTCTCGCCTGGCTCGATCGGCAGCCGCCGGGAAGCATCACCGAGATCGCCGCAGCCCAGCGGCTGGAATCGTTGCGCGCCGAGTATGGCGAGCGGGACGGGCACCCCTTGAGGGACATTTCCTTCGATACGATCGCCGGTTCCGGTCCGAACGGCGCGATCGTGCATTATCGTGTCAACCGGGGGAGCGACCGGCCTCTCGGGCAGGGTGAACTCTTTCTGCTCGATTCCGGCGCCCAGTACGAGGACGGCACCACCGACATCACCCGCACGATTCCGATCGGCCAGCCAAGCGCCGAGATGCGGACGAAGTTCACGCTGGTGCTGAAAGGCATGATCGCCATCGCCACGGCGCGGTTTCCCAAAGGGACGCGCGGTGTCGATCTCGACCCGCTGGCCCGGATCGCCCTATGGAAGGCCGGCTGCGACTACGCCCACGGCACCGGTCATGGCGTCGGCTCCTATCTCGCCGTGCATGAGGGGCCACAATCGATCTCCAAGCGCGGCATGGCGGTGCTCGAAGCCGGCATGATCCTGTCCAACGAGCCGGGATATTACCGCGAGGGCGCCTACGGCATCCGGATCGAGAATTTGATCCTGGTCGAGCCCGCGACAGCCATTGCGGGCGGCGATCTTGCGATGCATTCCTTCGCGACACTGACGCTCGCGCCGATCGACCACCGGCTCATCGAGCCAACGCTGATGAGCCGGGAGGAAGTCGACTGGGTCGATGCCTACCACGCGGAGGTGCGAGGGACGCTCGCCCCGTTGATGCGGGCCGAGGACCGGGGCTGGCTGGAGGCGGCGACACGCTCCATCAGCACGGGCTAACTGGTTCGCCCGTTCCGCGTGGGCGATGCTTCAAGACATCGAGGCCGTTCCTCCGGTCTCGATGTGGATTGGTGCGTGACGGGCCATCTGCGGCCCATGACGTCAGCGGCAGAGGCGGCGCCGGCCATTATAGGGCTGGAACGTGCCCGAGCGCGCGTCAAACGACCGGTATTTGGCCGCGCAATAGCGATACCACTCGCCTGACCAGGCCGCCGGCCTGCCGCGGTAGTAGCGGGGCGCGGCCCGATAATAACGCGGTGCCGGGCGGGAGTAGCGCGGTTGGCTAGCAATTGCTGCGCCGATGCCGAGGCCCACGATACCGCCGATGATCGCGGCGCCGCCGGAACCGAGGCCGCGGTGGCGACGATAGTAACGGCGGTTGCCGCGGAAGCCACGATGGCCCCCGTCATAACGACCTCCCCGGTAATATCGACCGCCGCCAAAGGAGCCGCCGCCATAGTGACCGGCCTCCGCCTGCGATATTCCGACGAGGGGTGTGTTGGCGGGCACTGCGGCTGGTGCCACCGACAGCGCAAGCCCCAGTGCGAGGGATTTGACTGCCAACGATTTGAAGAACTTCATGTCGACCTCCTGCATTACCAATACTTTAACACTTAGGTAACGATTGGGAAGCTGAACGGCTCCTGAACAAATTGGTTGCTCACGAAAGCGTGGTTGGGAGCCCCGAACCGCCGGGACGGTGATAGCCCTCAACACGCCCCTTGCCGGTATGTCCCCGCGCGACAGGTGAAGGACGCGGCGCTGTATCGCCACCCATGACTCGAAAGGCCGATTGCCATCATGTCCGACAACCCGTCTTCATTGCCGCAAACGCCCCATTTGATCTATTTCGCCGATCCCATGTGCTCATGGTGCTGGGGCTTCGCGCCGGTCATGGATGCGATCGCCGAACGTTATCCGGATTTAGCAGTCCGCCTCGTGCTGGGCGGCCTCAGGCCGTTTACCGACAAGCCGATGGACGCGAGCGCCAAGGCAGATATCCGCAACCATTGGGAGCACGTGCGCGACGCCTCGGGGCAACCCTTCGACTTTGCCTTTTTCGAGCGGGACGGCTTCGTCTACGATACCGAACCGGCCGCGCGGGCGGTTGTGACCGGCCGCCAGCTCGGACCCGAGAAGGCCATCGCGCTCGAACACAGGATCGCCCGAGCGTTCTATGCCGAGAATCGTGACGTCACCAACTCCGACACACTGGCCGATCTGGCGGCTGAATTGGGCTTCGATCGCACGGCATTTGTGGCGGCGTTCGCGCGCGAGGAAACCAAACAGGAAACCCTGGGTGATTTCGCGTTGTCCCAGCGCGCCGGCGTCACCGGCTTTCCAACCCTGATCGCCGGGCCGCAGGCGGATGGCAATTACGCCCTCGTCACCGCCGGCTATCAGCCGCCCGAACCGATCCTCGCCCGGATCGGGTCGTGGCTCGCACAAGTCGATCCGGCGGCATGAGGAGCTCTGATTAGGAGCGCCGCTCCCGGGGTCGTTGGTCGTCGAGCTTTTTTCGCCGAGACCGGAACGGAAATATCCGGCTTCCATTGACAATAATGGAACAGATCGCAGGTTGCGTGGTTACGCCACGCCAAGGTCGACAAAGCCTCTGCTGTGGCAGCATGGCTGAACGTCTCACGGAACGGGACGATTTGTGGCAGTGAAGGGTTGGCGTAGTGCCGCCCTGGGGCATGGCGGATGGATGCGATAGAGAAGTCCGTAACGCATATTGGCCCGTCGGTCCCCGCCTTCCTGCGCGGCGGCGGCAAGATGGGCGCGCTTATCCGGGCGCATATGTGGCGGGATTCGCCGCTCGGTCCCCCGCAGGACTGGTCGTTGCCGTTGCTGACGACCGTGCGAACGCTGCTTGGCTCGAAGGTTCCCATGCTGGCCGCATGGGGCCCCGACCTGCGCGTCCTGTACAACGACAGTTATGCACCGCTCCTGAACGACCGGCATTGCGACGCACTAGGCCGCCCTTTGGCGCAGGTATGGGAGGAGATCTGGTCGGGCGTGCGACCCTTCGTTGAAGGCGCCCTCGCGGGTGAGACGACGGGGGCCGACAACTTGCCGATCGTCATTCCGGGTGGCCTCGAGGAGGAGCGGTATTTCAGCTTCTCCTGTTCGCCGATCTACACTCAGAGCGAAACGGTCGGCGGCATTCTGGTGATCAGCGTCGAAACCACCGGCGACGTGCTGGCCGATCGGCGCCTGAATTTTCGGATAGCGCTCAAGGACCGGCTCCGCGATCTGGACGATCCGCGCGAGGTAATGTTCGCCGCCGCCGAAACCCTCGGCCTCCACCTGCGTGCCGATCGCGTGGGCTATGCCGAGATCGAAGCCGACACCATGTTTTTCGTTGAACGCGATTGGTGCGCCGCCGGGATGCCGAGTCTCGCTGGCCGTCATCGCCTCGACGATTTTGGTCCGGCGCTGATCGCCGAGTTCCGCGCCGGCAATACGGTCGCATTCGCGGATGCTCTGACGGAGCCGTTGACCTCGGGCGAGGACGTCGCCGAAGCCTTCCGGTCGGTCAGTACCTGCGCGGCGATGACCGTGCCGCTCGTCAAGAACGGCACGTTGGCCGGGGTCCTTTACGTACACGGCCGGGAACCCCGGCATTGGACAGAATCCGAAAAAGGACTCGTACGCGAGGTCGCCGAGAGCACTTGGGCGGAGGTCCAGCGTGCGCGGTCGGAATCGGCCCTGCGCGAAAACCACCGGCGGCAGGACCTGCTGCTGCGTTTGCTGGATGGGCAACGCAAGACGCATGACGACCAATTCATGATGCAGGCCGCTGCCGAAGCAGTTGGCCGACATCTCGTCGTCGATCGGGTCGGTTTCTTCGAGATGGCGGAAGATGACACGCTTCAGTTTCTGTCGGGGTGGACCGATGGCCGGCTGCCGCTGTTGACGGTGCCTTTGCCGTCCATCGGCATCGGCACAGGCTATTTGGCCGAGGTTCGGGCCGGCAAGACGCTGGGCATCAGCGATACGCGAGCGGATCCGCTGACCGCGGACTCGTTGTTCGGCGAGATCGGGACCGTTTCGCTGATCGGTGCGCCGATCATTCGCGAGGGCCGCTGGCAGGCCGGCCTTTACGTCAATCACGCCGAGGCGCGTGCGTGGACGGACAACGAGATTGGCCTTGTCCGGGAAGTCGCCGACCAGACCTGGGACGCCGTCGAACGCGCCCGGGCAGAGCGGGCGCTGCAGGGCAGCGATGCGCGTCTGCATCTCGCCCTCGATGCCGGTCGCATCGGGGCCTGGTCGCTCGACATCGGCCGCGACAGCGCCGATCGCACACCGCGACATGATGCGATCTTCGGCTACGAGACGCCGGTGGTAGAGTGGAGCTTCAAGCGCTTCCTCGACCATGTCCTGCCCGAGGAGCGCGACCGGGTCCAGTCATGTTTCCAATCCGCGGTCGAAGGTCAGACCGAGTGGCACCTGGAATGTGGCATCGAACGGGCGGACGGCGCGCGGCGACAGATCGAGGTGAGCGGTCGTCCGCAGCGCGACGCGGCGGGCACCGTCATCGGCTTCATTGGGGTGGTCATCGACATTACCGAGGCAAGGCACGCGGAGGAGCGGCAGGCTCTGCTGGTTCGCGAGCTGCATCACCGTGTGAAGAACAATCTCGCCACTGTGCAGTCGATCATCAACTTCACCTTGCGCACATCCGAGAGCATGGAAACATTTCAGGCCGGCATCGGCAATCGGATCGGCGCCCTGGCGAGAAGCCATACACTGTTGACCGACAATGAGTGGGACGGGGCGGAATTGGAGCACATTCTCCGCGCCGAATTGGAGCCCTATGACGACGGCGGACGGCTGCAACTCGAGGGGCCGCGTTTCTTCCTGCCCGCCGATGCGGCCGTGCCACTCGCCATGGCGGTCCACGAATTGACTACGAACGCCGCCAAATATGGAGCCCTGTCGGTCGAAGAGGGTCGGTTGGACATCCGATGGATGACCGAGGCCTCGCAGGAAGGGCGCAAGCTGAGCCTGGATTGGATCGAGAGGGACGGTCCGCCGGTCTCCCTGCCTACCCGGCGAGGATTCGGGACGACTCTGCTCGAACGGCTGCTGGGGCGTCAACTCGCGGGCGGTGTCGAAATCAAATACCTGCCGCAAGGCGTTCAGGTCCGCATCAAGGCATTGATCCAGAATTCCTGAAACCGGCCGGCTTCCGGCAACGTTGCGGGGGTCGGCTCACGCCCATCTGCGGCGGCGGCGGAACCGATCGAACCGCGTTCCGGTAGGCCAGACCATTGCCATGGGGCCAAGCGCTCTCTACCTCCCAGCAGAAGCAACGCCACAACACCATAGCGGAGACGATCCATGTCCACTTCAGGTCCCGGCCGGCAGGGCCCCAACCGAATGCTCGACGAGTTCGCGCGGATGATGACCGACGCCGCCGGTGCCGCCCAAGGGGTGCGCCGTGAGGTGGAGACGGTGTTCAGGGCACAGGGCGAGCGCTTCCTCAACCAGATGGATCTCGTCCAGCGCGAGGAATTTGAAGCTGTTCGCGACATGGCCGCGAAGGCGCGTATGGAGAACGAAGTTCTGAAGAAGCGGCTTGATGACCTCGAGGCACGCGTGCCCAGTGCCAAGCCGAAGGCCGGCTGACTGGTTCTCCACAGGCAATCAACAACTTTCGAACAACCTATGGTCGAACCGGATTATCCTTTGCCGAGAGTCGCTTAAGACTCCCGGCGAGGCCCTTCTCCGGGGTGCCAAAATCGATTGACGGTGAATATTTGGTTAACGCCCCTTAGCGCGAGGACTCGCGGTCTATATGCTGATTCATAAGGGTGATTCGACGCTGTGCGGTGGCGGTGTCACCCCTGCGGGGCGCCTTGGCGGCAATCGGCATCCCCGCCGAATTGGATACGGGGACGTGGACATGAGTCTGATTGAATTTGCCTCTTTGAGGCAGTCTCATCCGGTCGATATGATCGAATGGGTCGCTGCGGCTCGGGAATGGGCGTTCGAGCGCTCGGGCGACGACGAGATCGCGGTGGCGGTGGCCGGAGTCTGGACCGATTACTCGGTTTCGTTCTCCTGGCTGGAGAATATCGAGGCGCTGCATTTGGGCTGCGCCTTCGACCTCAAGATCCCCGCGCATCGTCGCTCCGAAGTGCTCCGGCTACTGGCGCTGATCAACGAGAAGCTGCTCGTCGGGCATTTCGACCTCTGGCAGCAGGAAGGGGCGGTGATGTTCCGCCACGCACTGCTGCTGTCCGGCGGCGCTGAGCCGACCAGCCAGCAGGCCGAACGGATGCTGGCGACGGCGCTGGAAAGCTGCGAGCGCTTCTATCAGGCATTTCAGTTCGTCGTGTGGGCCGACAAGATGGCCGACGATGCGCTGGCTTGCGCGATTTTCGAGACCGAAGGCGAAGCGTGAGCATGGCCGGCGCGCAGCAGCGCATCCTGCTTCTGGGCGGCGGCAACATGGGCGCGGCGCTGCTTGGCGGCTGGCTGGAAAGTGGGCTGGAACCATCGCGCGTGCTCGTCGTCGATCCAAAGATCGGCGATGCCTTGCGCCCGCTGATCGACCGCTACGGCGTGCGCCATGCGACAGGTGTCCCGGGTGAGGCGTTCGACGTCGTGCTTTTGGCGGTCAAGCCGCAGGTGATGGGGGAGGCGCTTCCGGTGTTACGCGCGGCGCTCAAGCCGGCAAGCCTCGTGGTGTCGATCGCCGCCGGAACCTCGGTGGCGGCGATCGAGGCGAAACTGGGTGAGCGACCGGTGGTGCGCGCCATGCCGAACACGCCGGCGCTGATCGGCCGGGGTATCACGGGTGCCTACGCCAATGCGCGGGTCGAGGCCGCGGGGCGCGCCGTCGCGGACGGTCTCCTGTCGGCTAGCGGCCCGGTTGAATGGGTCGAGAGCGAGGTCCTGATCGACGCGGTCACCGGCGTCTCGGGCAGCGGCCCGGCCTATGTGTTCTATCTCGCCGAATGCCTGGCGAAAGCTGGCGAAACGGCGGGACTGCCGGCCGATCTCGCGATGCGGCTGGCGCGGCACACGGTCGCCGGCGCGGGCGAGTTGATGATCCGGTCCGAGGACACGCCGGAAAAATTGCGCCGGAACGTCACCTCGCCGAACGGTACCACCCAGGCCGCGCTCGATGTCTTGATGGCGGACGACGGTTTGGCGCCGCTGATGCGGCGGGCCGTACAGGCAGCGCGCGACCGTGCCGAGGCATTGTCGAGGGAGTAGGTGAATGTCGGCAGGCAAGGGTCCGGCGCCGGAAATCGGCTTCGACGATTTCATGAAGGTCGATATCCGCGTCGGCACGATCGTCGAGGCGGCGCCGTTTCCCGAAGCGCGCAAGCCGGCGTTTCGCCTGACCATCGACTTTGGCGCGCCGATCGGCCGTAAGAAATCCTCCGCCCAGATCACCGCGCATTATGACGCCGAGGCGCTGGTCGGCCGGCAGGTGCTCGCCGTCGTCAATTTCCCGCCGCGGCAGATCGGCCCGATGATGTCGGAGGTGCTGACCCTCGGCGTACCGGACGCAGCTGGCGAGGTCGTGCTGCTCGGGCCAGGCCACACGGTGCCCGACGGCGGCCGGATGTTTTGAGCGGGCTTAAGCCGGCACGCGAATGAGCGCGCGCAAACCGCCGAGATCGCTGTCCGACAGGAGAATGTCGCCGCCGTGGCTGCGGGCGATATCGCGGGCGATCGCAAGGCCGAGGCCGGTGCCGCCGCTGTCGATGTTGCGGGCGGTGTCGAGCCGCACAAACGGCTTGAAGACTTCCTCGCGCTGTTCGGCGGCGATCCCGGTGCCGTTGTCCTCGACGGTGATGGTCAGCCACCGCCCCTGGTGGTTGGCGCGGACGCGGATGCGGTCGCCGTGGCGCAAGGCGTTGGTGACGACGTTGGTCACCATGCGGGTGAAGGAATCCGGCCGCACCGCGAGGCGCGGATCGCCGGTGATTTCGACCGAGATCTGCTTGCCCTTCAATTTGGCTTCGGTCCGGAATTTGCCGAGCACAGGGACAAGGTCGAGTTCACCGACCTCCTCGGCGGCCTCGTCCTTGGCAAAGGCGAGATAACCCTCAAGCATGCGCTGCATTTCGTCGACGTCGGCGTTCAACTCGTCCTGGTCTTCGCCTTCGCCGAGCAGGGCAAGCTGCAGTCGGAAACGCGTCAGGATGGTCCGCAGATCGTGGCTGACGCCGGTCAGCATGGCCGTGCGCTGTTCCATCTGTCTCTCGATGCGGTCGCGCATCTGGATGAAGGCAAGCGAGGCGCGCCGGACCTCCGAAGCGCCGCGCGGGCGAAAGTCCGGCGGCATTGGCTGGCCGCGCCCGAAACCTTCGGCCGCCGCGGCCAGAGCCTGGATCGGACGGATCTGGTTGCGTAGAAACAGGATGGCGATGATCATCAGCACCAACGATGTTCCGACCATCCACACCAGGAAAATATGGGTGTTCGAAGCATAGGCGGAGTTGCGCGGCGCGAACACGCGCAAAACCTTGTCGTCCAGCTGGATGCGGACTTCGACGATCTTGGATTGGCCGACCGTGTCGATCCAGAACGGTCGTCCGATCCGGTCGGTGATCTCCTCGCTGAGGATGCCGTCGAGGATGTTGAAGAACGGCTTGGGAGCCAGAGGGGGCAGGGGACCCGGCGGGAGCACCGAGACGTTGAGGCCAAGCCGGTTGCGGGCGATGCCGATGACCTGGGAATAGTCGCTGCCCGGCGGCTGTGCTTCGACGAGGTCGGTAATAGCCGCGATGTCGCGCACCACGGCGGTCGACAGCCTATGGGTCACGAGCTGCCAGTGCCGCTCCATGAACACCACCGTCACCACGCCTTGTAGCAGGACCACCGGTGCGATGATGATGATCAGGGAGCGTGCATAGAGCCCCTTCGGCATAAAACGCTGGATGATGCGGGGAATGGGTCGCAGGGGCCCCCGCCAGATGTCGATCGTCGGCAGCTTGCCCCACCCCCAGCGCGGCCGCCACGCGCGACGCCGGGTAGACGCCCCGAACCGCCACGGCCGCTTTTGGATGAGGCGTTCGATCAGGGTCACGACCGCTCTGGCCTCAATCCGTGTTCAGGCGATAGCCGATGCCGCGCACCGTCTGTAGCCACAAGGGATTTGCCGGGTCGCTTTCGATCTTGCGACGCAGGCGGTTGATCTGAACGTCGACGGTGCGCTCGCCAACCTCCGTCTCGTCTGCAAGAAGATCCTGACGCTGGATCGTCTCGCCCGGATTGCCGGCGAACTGGCACATCATCTCTTGCTCGCGTTCGGTCAGGCGGATGATCTCCGGCCCGCGTTTCAGTTCGCGGCGGGAGAGCGTGAAGGTGAACGGACCGAAGCGCACATGTTCCAGTTTCTGGATCGGGGCCTGGCTCCCGCGCCGCAGGATGTTGTTGATGCGCAGCAGCAGTTCGCGTGGATCGAATGGCTTGGGCAGATAATCGTCGGCCCCGGCTTCCAGTCCTTCGATCCGCTGCTCGGTCTCCGAACGCGCCGTCAGCATCAGCACCGGCGATTGACGGTCGGCGCGGAAGGAGCGCACCAACTCGATGCCATTCTCCCCGGGCATCATCACATCGACGATCAGGAGATCGAAGTCGAGCCCATCGAGAATTCGCCGGGCCTCCCTGGCATTAGCGGCCATCGAGACGCGAAAATTCTGCTCCGACAAGAACCGCGACAGCAGCGAGCGGATGCGGCGGTCGTCGTCGACGACGAGAATGTGGGGGGCATCGTCTCCCAGCGATGTCACCTCGCCCGAAGTCTCCCCGGCAAGCTCGTTCATAGCGGATCTTTCCAATTGATGCCTTGCTTCTTGAACCACTCGCGCGTCGCCGGCCGGTCCGCCGCCATCTGCCTGAGAAAGGCGCCGATCGGCGCCGCGTCGGAGGGCGCGGCATCGCTCAACGCCGCGTCGATGCGACGTGCCTGCTCCCGCGAGAGCTCCAGCGTCAGCTCGCGCCCCTTCACGGTCGGATAGAGGCAGCGCTGTCGACGATCCTCCACCCCCGGCATCTGACGGATGAAGCCATCGTCGATGAGCTGGCGCAACACGCGCGACAGCGATTGCTTGGTGATCTGCAACAGGTCGAGGAGATCGGTGATGGTCATACCAGGGGCGCGGTTGACGAAATGCAGGATACGGTGATGGGCGCGCCCGAACCCGTAGCGGGCAAGGATCGAATCGGCATCGGCGGTGAATTCGCGATAGGCGAAGAACAGCAACTCGATCATCCGGAAGTCCGGATTTCCGAAGGTCGGCAGGGGCTCACGCACAATGGCTTCGGCGGTATTGTCCGCGCGCACGTCGGAGGTCAGGGCAGCATCCATAATTTAGGTCAGCACTATTGACGTAATTTCCTACCATTGTTACACCGGACGGCGAAGAGTGGAAACCGTCGCTGGTCCGCCATGAATGGGCCAGGGACATTGACGCGGATCCACCCCTCGGCCGACAGTCGACCGCCGCCAGATGATGATAGGGAGGACGCCGGAATAGGCGTCGCGAGCACCATGAGCAATGTTCCATTCGACCAGCTTGACGGCGAAATCTGGTTCAACGGCCAGTTCGTGCCCTGGAAGGACGCCAAGATCCACGTGCTGACGCACGGGCTGCATTATGCCAGCGCCGTCTTCGAGGGCGAGCGGGCCTATGGCGGCACGGTCTTCAAGCTGCGCGAGCACACCGAACGCTTGATCGAATCCGGTCGCATGCTCGGATTCACGCTGCCCTACAGCGCCGACGAGATCGACGCGGCGACGAATGAACTGCTCGACCGGCAGGGTTTTGCCGACGCCTATGTTCGGCCGATCGCCTTCCGTGGCTCGGAGATGATGGGCGTTTCGGCCCAGAAGAACCGCATCAACGTGGCCATCGCCATCTGGCAATGGCCGAGCTATTTCGATCCCGAGCAGCGCATGAAGGGCATCCGGCTGGATCTGGCGGAGTATCGCCGGCCGGACCCGCGCACGGCGCCCTCCAAGGCCAAGGCCACCGGCCTCTACATGATCTGCACGATCTCCAAGCACGCGGCGGAGGCCAAGGGCTATGCCGACGCGATGATGCTCGACTGGCGCGGCCAGGTCGCCGAGGCGACCGGCGCCAACGTCTTCTTCGTCAAGGACGGCGTCCTGCACACGCCGACGCCCGACTGCTTCCTCGACGGCATCACTCGCCGCACCGTGATCGATCTCGCGCGCCAGCGCGGCATCGAGGTCAAGGAGCGGGTGATCATGCCGGAGGAACTGGCCAGCTTCGAGGAATGCTTCCTCTGTGGCACGGCGGCCGAGGTGACCCCGGTTTCCGAGATCGCCGACTGGCGGTTCACGCCCGGTGAGACGACCCGGCGGCTGGTCGAGGATTACACCGACGCCGTGCAGCCGAAGCGGGCGGCGGCGGAGTAGGGCGCCCGGCGGGCCGGTCGGAGGGTGGCGCGGCGATGATCCCCTGGCAAAAGCTCGACAGCGCCGCGATCCCTGGCGAGGCAGGCGAGCTCCGGCTGATGCGGCGCGGCGCCGAGTTCTCGATTATGCTCGGCGACAACGAGCTGATGAACAGCCGGCTCTCGGGCTCGGAAGAAGCGCTCGCGCGACTGTCGTGCGAGCGGATCGCCGACCGGGCGAAGCCGCACGTCCTCGTCGGCGGGCTCGGCATGGGGTTTACGCTCCGCGCCGTCCTCTCCCATCTCGGCGGCGACGCGAGCGTGATTGTCGCCGAGCTTGTGCCGGCGGTGGTCGCCTGGGCGAAAGGCCCGATGGCGCATCTCGTCGACGGGAGCCTCGACGACCCCCGCGTGAGCATAACGGTGACGGACGTCGCCGAGCTCATTCGCGGCGGCAAGGCAGCTTATGACGCGATCCTTCTGGACGTCGACAACGGCCCCGAGGGTCTGACGAGCCGCGCCAATGACGGTCTTTACGATCTCGGAGGACTGGAAGATGCGCGACGCGCGCTGCGCCCAGGCGGGGTGCTGGCGGTCTGGTCGCAAGGGCCGGACAGCGGCTTTACCGGACGGCTTCGCCGGGCCGGCTTCAGCGTCGACGAGGCGCGTGTGCGCGCCAGCCGCACGGGCCGTGGCGCCCGGCACGTCATCTGGATCGCGACGACATAGGTCCGCGCATCGCGGAAATCACGTCCAAGCGTTTCGCGAAAGCTTTCCCAGAGCCAAGCAGCATTTGCGCCAAGGGGCAGCGGCGGTTATCCCGTGCTCAACATGGCGGCCGCGCGATCCTGGCTAAGGCTGGACATCAACGCCGACGCACAACTGGTTGAGGAGACTCCCGTTTTGACACAACTCAGCGCCGAGATCGTGCCCGTCACGCCGTTCCAGCAGAACTGCTGCATCCTCTATGACACCGAGGCCAAGACCGGCGTCGTGGTCGACCCCGGCGGCGATGTCGAGCGGATCGTCGCGGCGATCGAGGCCGCCGGCATTGCCATCGAGGCGATCTGGCTGACCCACGGCCATATCGACCACGCGGGCGGTGCGATGGAGCTGAAGGAGCGGCTCGGCGTCGACATCGTCGGACCCCATCGGGACGACGCGTTTTTGCTGTCAGGTCTCGAGAACCAGGCGCTGATGTTCGGCGTCGGCGGCGCGGTGCGCAATTGCACGCCGGACCGCTGGCTGGAAGAGGGCGAGACGGTCGGCTTCGCCGGGCATGTCTTCGAGGTGCTGCACACGCCGGGCCACGCGCCCGGCCATGTCGTGTTCTTCCATCGCCAAGCGAAGTTCCTGCATGCCGGCGACGTCCTATTCGCCGGTTCGATCGGGCGTACCGACCTGCCGGGCGGCGACCATGCTGCCCTGATCCACTCGATCAAGCAGAAGGTGCTGCCGCTCGGCGACGATGTCGGCTTCATCTGCGGTCATGGGCCGGGCGGACGCCTTGGCGACGAGCGCCGTACCAACCCCTTTCTGACCTGATAGCCGCGCCCCGTCGGGCCGCGATCAACCGCCAGGGCAGAACAGGGATTTGCCCGCCGCGTCCATATAGGTGCCGAAATTCGGATCGAAGCTGGGATACGCGCGGGTGCAGGCACTCAGCCATTCCCGCGTCCACGGCTCGCCAGAGCGCGCCTTGCGCACAGGGCGCGCGCTTCGATCCAACTTTGCGGCGGCATGTCGGTCATAGTTTGGAGCGATGCGGATGATCTTCGCGCCGCCGGTCTCGATGATGTCGATGCCGGAAGCCGGCATGGGACGGCGATCCAGCCGTTCGCGCGCCACGTCAATGACTCGCGGTCCGTTCGGCATGGCGCCGAGGCCGGAATGCCGCTTCCATGCCGAGGCGCGGGAGGGCAGGGCGCGGCGATCGGAGGATCCGGTGGATATCATCGTGAAGGAACCCTGCGAGCGTGCCGAAGCCCCCTGTTTCTCGATTGCGCGCCAAGCACGATTTCGCCCACGCACGGTCAGGACGTCGAAATTCGGCTTGCGTTTGATCGACCCGCCGTCCTCCAGAAACTCCTCCCGTTCATTGGTGGAATAGATATCGGGAGCGGTTCGTATGCCGCCCCCATCCTCGATCAACTCTTCCCGCTCGTCCGTGACGTAGATATCGGGCGCAGTCCGGATGCCACCGCCATCCTCGAGAAATTCCTCGCTCTGAGCGGAAAAGTCGATGATCTGGGCGGTTCTGACACCGCCGCCGCTACTGGCGAGGAAAGTTTCGCTCGAAGCGGGTCCCGAGGCCAGCATCAGAAAGGACAGCGCGGCTGCGGTCGTGCGAATTGCCAAGCGATTTCGGCGTTGCATGACGATCTCCCGTTTAGGCCCCTTGCGAGGCGTTCGGCAGAGCCCTTGCACGTGGCGTGCCAGACGATTCTGTTCCATTCCGGCACTCCACCACGGAGGTGTGAGACAAAAAAGCCCGCCGTGCGATGCGCGGCGGGCTATCCCAAGCTATTTTTGTGCCGTTACGGCACTTTCGCGCCGGTTTCATCGGCGCTTCGGTCCGCCGTCAGTCGGCCGCTTCGAGGTTGACCGCCTTGGGGCCCTTGCCGCGCTTGTCGGGTTCGGTTTCGTACGAGACCTTCTGGTTCTCCTCCAGGCCAGGCAGGCCGGATGCCTGCACTGCCGAGATATGAACGAAGATGTCCACGCCGCCGTCGTCCGGCTTGATGAAGCCGAAGCCCTTCTCGGTATTGAAGAATTTGACCGTCCCGGTTTGTGCCATTATCGGAGTCCTTATCCTGGCATTACGTGTCGCCGTGTGGCGGTGGCAGGCAAGTCTTGACGAGGAAGGGAACCGATACATCGTGGTATCCGGTTTCGGTATACCACCCGGAGGAGGCGCCTCCGATACGCAGTTCGTCCATTACCTTTGTTCGCGAAATTGCCCAAACATCCCTTGAATGCTATCCCGCGCCGGGCGTTGCAAGTAAAAGTTTCTTGGCAAGCTTCACGTTTCATTTTGGGACAGGCGGTCTCACCCGACCTCCCGCACCGCCCACTGTTCAGGCTCATGCGTTCCATGTCGTTACTCTTCGCCGGCTTTTCTTCCTTTCCGAGCGCGCCGCGCAATCCGACCGAGGATCTGGCGCGCGCGTTGCAGTGCGAGCGAGTCCGCTCCGATGGTCTCCACGCTGAGATTCTGCCCGTCGAGTGGGAGGGGAGCTGGTCGCGGCTTAAGGCCGCGATCGAAGCCGTGCGCCCGACGACCGTTGTGCTGTTCGGCCTCCACCAGCGCGCCGAACGCCTTCGCATCGAACTGGTCGCGCGCAACCGTCGCGAGCTCGGCCATGCCGACGCGGTCGGCGGCTTCCCATCGGGCCCGGCGGTGCTGGACGGTCCCCAGTCGCTGCCTGCAAATCTACCGTGGAACGACGTCGCCGCCGCCTTGCGCAGTGCCGGCGCCTCCTTCGAGTGGTCGACCAATGCCGGCGGCTATCTCTGCAACGATACGTTCTACCGCCTTGCCCATTATGCCACAGCGCTCGGCGTGCAGCGTTTCGGTTTCATCCATGTTCCGCTGAGCGATGAGGCGGTGGCTGACACCGTCGCGAGCGAAGCGGTGCCGGACGTGTTCTGCAGCGTGCCGGCGGCAACCATCGAACGGGCGGCGCGGGCGCTGGCGGCGGCGTTGCACGCCGGCGCGGACGCGAGCCAGGAAGCGTACCTATGAGCGGGTTCGACGAAGCGGCGTTGACGGACGCCTATGAAAGGGCGCTTTCGCTGGAAAAGGCCGGCGCGCACGCGGCCGCTGCCGAAGCCTATCGCGAGTGTCTGGTGATCGATCCCGAGGACCATGGTGGCGCGGCGGTCCGCATCGCGGCGATGGGTCTGGGCGAGGCTCCGGAATCGGCCGGCGATGCCTATGTGGCGACGCTGTTCGACCAGCATGCCGAGGCGTTCGAGGACATTCTGGTGCGCCAGCTCCGCTACGGCGTTCCAGCGCTGATGGCTGCTCGAATCGCAGAGATCGCGCCCGGTCCCTACCAGCGCGTGCTCGATCTCGGTTGCGGCACCGGGCTTGCCGGCGAGGCGCTACGGGATCGGGCGACGACACTGCTCGGCGTCGATCTGTCGGAAGGCATGATCGAGACGTGTTTCGACAAGGGTATCTACGACGATCTCTATATCGGCGAGGCAGTCGGCTTCCTCGCCGAGTTCGACGAGGAAGAACCGTTCGACCTGATCGTCGCCGCCGACGTGCTGCCTTATCTCGGCGGCCTCGACGCGCTGTTTTCCGGAGTCGCCGCACGGTTGGCGCCCGGCGGAATCTTCGGATTTTCAACCGAGACGCTGTCCGAGGCGACATTCGCCGGACGCGATTTCATGGTCGGCCTGCACCAGCGCTTCCATCACCGCGAGACGTATCTTGGGGACCGGCTCGCCGCGCACGGATTCGATTGCCTGGAATGCGGACCGATCGTCGTCCGCCTCCAGGAGGGGCAGCCGGCCCCTGGTCATCTGGTGCTGGCGCGGCGTCGGGACTGGTGAGCCGACACTGCGTCAGATTTATAAGGCGGCGGCAGGGGCGGGGGCGCTTCGTGAGCCATGCCGGTCATCCCCGCCGCTGACTGCCGAGTCAGGCCGAAACGACCGTCTGCCTCTGCTCGCCGAGGCCTTCGATCCCGAGCGTCATGACGTCGCCCACCTTCAGGTACTTCGGCGGCTTCATTCCCATGCCCACGCCCGGCGGCGTGCCGGTCGAGATTACGTCACCAGGCATCAACGTGAGAAACTGCGACAGGTAAGACACCATGTGCGGCACGTTGAAGATCAGCGTGTTGGTGTTGCCGGTCTGGCGGCGTTCGCCGTTGACGTCGAGCCACATGGCGAGATTGTGGACATCGCCGACTTCGTCGCGTGTCACCAACCAGGGACCGAGCGGACCGAAGGTGTCGTGGCTCTTGCCCTTGGTCCACTGGCCCATGCGCTTGGTCTGGAAGTCGCGTTCGGACACGTCGTTCATGATCGCAAAGCCTGCGACGTGGTTCATCGCGTCGGCTTCGGACACGTATTTCGCCTTGGCTCCGATGACGATCGCAAGCTCGACCTCCCAGTCGAGAGCCTGCGAGCCGCGCGGCATTTCGACGTCGTCGTTGGGACCGCACAGCGCGGACAGCGCCTTGGCGAAGAGGATCGGTTCGCTCGGCGGCTCTGCGCCGGTCTCGGCGGCGTGGTCCGAATAGTTCAGGCCAATGCACAGGATCTTCTGGATTTGCCCGACGCAGGGGCCCATGCGCGGCGTGCCGTCGACCGCGGGGAGGCTGGAAGGATCGAGAGCCTTCAGCTTGGCAAGCCCGGCGTCGGAGAGGACGTCTCCCGCGATGTCGCCGACATGGGCGCCAAGATCGCGCAGGGTGCCGTTGGCGTCGATAAGTCCCGGCTTTTCTTTGCCCGAGGGGCCATAGCGAACGAGTTTCATGGTGCGTTGTCCGTCCTTCTAACGTGATGGGCAGGAAAAGCGTCGGCGCCTCAGTAGACGGCGCGGCCGCCGGAAATGTCGAACACCGCGCCGGTCGAAAACGAGCAGTCCTCGGAGGCGAGCCAGGCGATCATTGCGGCGACCTCGGCGGGCTCGACAAAGCGATTGAGCGGGATTTTCGACAGCATGTAGTCGATGTGCTCCTGGCTCATCTGGTCGAAGATCGCAGTGCGCGCGGCGGCCGGGGTGATGCAATTGACCAGGATGCCGGTGCCGGCAAGCTCCTTGCCAAGCGATTTGGTCAGGCCGATGAGGCCGGCCTTCGAGGCCGAATAATGCGAGGCGTTGGGATTGCCTTCCTTGCCGGCGATCGAGGCGATGTTGACGATCCGGCCATAGCCCTTTTCCAGCATCAGCGGCACGACCGCACGGCTGGTCAGGAATGGCGCGACGAGATTGACCTCGATGGTCCTGCGCCAGACGTCGGGCTCCAACTCCCAGGTCTTGCCGTTGCCGCCGGTAATGCCGGCATTGTTGACGAGGATGTCGATCGCTCCGGCCTTGGCGAAGGCGTCCTTCGCGGCCGCTGCCACCGCGTTGGCGTCGGTCAGTTCGACCGTCTGGCCGCTGGCCTTCGCACCGAGCTGAGTCACCGCTTCCTCGATCGCCGCGCCATCGACATCCCACAGTACCGCCGAACCGCCGCTGGCGAGAATTCGCTCGGCGGTGGCCAGGCCGATGCCGCGCGCGCCGCCGGTGATGATCGCCGTGCGTCCCTGAAGATCGATGCGGTTCATGAGAATCCCCCAAATGGCGGCTCGCGCCGGTCCAACCTTGCGGCCTCATGACATATCGCGGAGAAGGGTGCAATGTATACGTTAGAAGGTGCGGCTCCAGTTTGTGACCTGAAGTTGGAACAGCCCCTAATCGCGCCGATCGCTCATTTTCTATATGCTTCGCGGAAAGCATGGGAGCACGAGATGTCGAAAGCGAGTCCCGCGTTGGAAGCGTTCATTGACGAAACGATCCGAAGGGGTCGTGAGAAAGGCTACGTCCCAACAATTTTTATAGGTATGCGCCAACAACTTGGAACCCGACCTGCCATAGCCAAACTTGTCCAGAGTGGTGATCTTCAGAGCGGCTTCAAGCGCCTGCACAAACTCAATCTGCTGGATTGGACAATCGAAGCCGCGGTAGAGAAGTTCCCTAACGAATTCACCGCTGACGATCTTGGATGCGCATCATTTCGGCTTCGTGAAGCGAGAAAGGGGGATGGCAATGCCGACCGGACCTAGAGACGAGAAGCGCCCCGCCGCCGTCATCGGCAATGTCGTTCGCGCCATGCGGATCGACTCCAACGAAGGCGCATGATGAAGACCTGACGGCCCCCCGGAGCTGAGGCATGGTCAGATCGCCAGGTACTGGAGACGCAATTCCTTGTTGTCGATGATCTCCTGGGCGGTGCCATCGAAAACCACTTCGCCCATTTCCAGGATGATCGCCCGGTCCGCCAGATGCAGCGCGGCGATGGCGTTTTGTTCGACCAGGATCGTGGTGATGCCCAGCTGTTTGATCTCTTCCAGAATCCGCTCGATCTCATGCACGATCACCGGCGCCAGGCCTTCATAGGGCTCGTCGAGCAGCAGCAGTTTCACCTCGCGGGCGAGGGCCCTCGCCACCGCGAGCATCTGCTGCTCGCCGCCTGACATCGTCGTGCCTTCCTGGGTGCGGCGCTCCGCCAGCCGCGGGAAGTGATCGTAGATGCGCTCCAGCGTCCAGCCGATTGGCTTTTCGATCTGGGCGAGCTTGAGGTTTTCCTCGACGGTCAGGCCCGGGATGATCCGCCGGTCCTCGGGNGTCCAGCCGATTGGCTTTTCGATCTGGGCGAGCTTGAGGTTTTCCTCGACGGTCAGGCCCGGGATGATCCGCCGGTCCTCGGGAACGAGCTGGATACCGGCCTGGGCCGCCTGATAGCTCTGCATTTCGTGCAGCGGCTGGCCTTCCAGCCAGATCTCGCCGCGCTTGAGTTCGGGTTGCCCGGCGCGGGCGATGGTGCGCAGCGTCGAGGTCTTGCCGGCGCCGTTGCGGCCAAGCAGCGCCAGGATCTCGCCCTCGCGCACCTCGAAGGATACGCCCTGGACAATGTAGCTTTCGCCGTAATAGGCGTGCAGGTCCCGCGCGGCGAAGAACGGCGTCGCACCGGTCCCGGCCGCAGGGCGAGGGGAGGCCGGGCGTTCCGTCGTGGCGATGGTCTCGCTCATAGATGCGCTCCCCCGAGATAGGCTTCCTGCACGCGCGGATCGGTCTTGATGTCTTGCGGCGTGCCCTCGGCGATGACGGTCCCCTGCGCCATGACGCTCACGGTGTCGGCGAGCGAGAAGACCACATGCATGTCGTGTTCGATGATCACCTTGGTGATCTTGCGCTTGGCGATCTTCTTCAACAGCTCGACGGTGTTGTTGGTGTCGGCGCGCGACATCCCGGCGGTCGGCTCGTCGAGCAGCAGCAGCTTGGGTTTCTGGACCAGGCACATGGCCAGCTCCAGGCGCCGCTTGTCGCCGCGCGACATCGAATTGACGATCTGGTCGCGCTGGTCCGCTAGGTGCAGGTCTTCCAGGATTTCCTCGGCTTCCGCCTCAACCTGTCGGCGGTCCGCCGCGCGCTTCCACAGATTGATGCGGAAGGCCCCGTCCGCCGACGCGAAGGCGGGGATCATGACGTTTTCCATCACCGTCATCTCGCCGAAGACTTCCGGCGTCTGGAACACCCGTGCGATGCCGGCCTGATTGATCTGGTGCGGATGGCGGCCGAGCAGCCCATGGCCGTTGAACTCGACCGAGCCTTCATCCGGAACGATGCGCCCCACCAGACAATTGAGCAGCGTCGACTTGCCGGCGCCGTTGGGGCCGATGATGGCGTGAATCGTCCCTTCCTTGACGTTCAGATTGACGTTGTCGAGGGCCTTGAGCCCGCCGAAGCGCTTGTTGACGCCGCTGATCGCGAGAATATCCATGCCGGTTCCTCTATTCCGCGGCCGAATGGGCCGAGTGCGGCATGTCGGGCATTTGTTTATTGCCCGCCGTCTTCGGCCTGCGGACGATGCCGCCGATCCGGCGCAGTCCTTCCATGATGCCGCCCGGCAGCGCGATCACCAGGATCATGAACAGAAGGCCGAGCGTCAACAGCCAGCCTTCGCCGACGAAGGGGCTGGTGATCGCCACCATCGTCTCCTGCGCCCAGTCGGGCAGGAAGTCGAAGGTGCGATAGAGGAAGCTGTCGTTGAACGAGGAGAAGATCTGCTCGAGATATTTCATCACCGCCGCGCCGATGACCGGCCCGAGCAGCGTGCCGACGCCACCGAGGATGGTCATCAGAACGACTTCGCCCGATGCGGTCCACTGCATGCGGTCGGCGCCCGCCAGCGGGTCGGTGACGGCCAGAAGACCGCCCGCAAGGCCGGCATACATGCCCGAAATGACAAAGGCGGTGAGTAGATAGGGCCGGGTGTTGAAGCCGGTGAAGGCCATCCGGTTCTGGTTGGATTTGATGGCGAGCAACATCATGCCGAAGGTCGAATTCTTGATCCGCATCGCCAGGAAGAAGGCAAGGATCAAAAGGATCGCGCAGAAATAGAAGCCGGCCCATCCCTGCAGTTCGATTCCGAAGAAGTTTGGCGATGGCAGCGACGCGGAGGCGGTGCCGAAGGCGCGGTCGATGATCCGCGGATCGCTGCGGGAGATCTGCAGGCCCGTCTCGCCATTGGTGATCGGCGTCAGCACCGAATAGGCGAGGTTGTAGGACATCTGCGCGAAGGCCAGCGTCAGGATCGAGAAGTAGATGCCCGACCTGCGCAGGCTGACGAAGCCGATGGCCAGCGCGAACACGCCGGCGACGAGGATCGCGAAGACCAGCCCGAAGACGGCGTTCATCGACAAGAGCTTGAACATCCAGACCGCAGCATAGGAGCCCGCTCCCAGGAAGGCGGCATGGCCGAAGGACAGATAGCCGGAGAAGCCGAACAGGATGTTGAAGCCGAGCGCGAAGATCCCGAAGATCGCGAACTTCTGCAGGATGTCTGGATAACCGGCGCCGATCGGCGCCAGCCAGATCGGCATGGTCAGTATCGCCGCCGCGAAAAGCGCGACATAGACATAATCCCCCATCGGCCCCTCGAAGAAGCCGCGCTGGCGCTTGGCTGCCGGCGGAGTCGAACGATGCGGACCGGTCTCGGCGGTCGATACGGAGGGTGAAACAGCGCTGTTCATCGGATCAGACCTCCATGACGCCCTTGCGGCCCATCAAGCCGCGTGGACGGACGAGCAGGACGACGACGGCGACGAGATAAATGATGATCTGGTCGATGCCCGGAACGATGTCCTTGACCTCGGTCAGCGAGGCGAAGGACTGCAGGATTCCCAGCAAGAAGCCGGCAACCACCGCGCCGGGAAGCGATCCCATGCCCCCGACGACGACGACGACGAATGACAAGACCAGGAAATCCATCCCCAGATGGTAGTTCGGCGCGAGGATCGGCGTGTACATGACGCCGGCAAGGCCCGCGACGACCGCGGCCAGCCCGAAGACGATCGAGAACTTGCGGCCGATATTGATCCCGAGCAGGCCGACGGTCTCGCGATCCGCCATCCCGGCCCTGACGACCATGCCGAAGGTGGTCAGTTGCAAGAAGGCGAAGACGGCGGCGATGACGACGAGCGAGAACAGGAAATAGACGATCCGCCACATCGGATAGCTGATGCCTGTGACCCCGAACCATTGGCCAATGTCGGCGCTGCCGGCCAGCGCCGGGGGCGCTGTGAGCGGGATCGGGTTGGCGCCGAAATAGTGCTTGACGATCTCCTGCAACACGATCGCCAGGCCGAAGGTCACCAGAATCTGCTCGGCATGGCTGCGCTTGTAGAAGAAGCGGATGAGCCCGCGCTCCATGGCGAGGCCGATCAAGAGCATGACCGGGATCGCCACCAGGACCGACAGGGGGACAGCCCAGTCGACGATCGCGCGGCCGGTGTCTCCCCACCAGATCTCCAGATAGGGAATTTCCTTGTAGGCCTCGAAAAACGTGACGCTCTCGTCGCGGATCCGCTCGGAGATCGTCAGCAATTTGGTGAAGGCCACGGCACAGAAGGCGCCGAGCATGAACAGCGCGCCATGGGCGAAATTGACCACACCCAGGGTGCCGAAGATCAATGTCAGGCCGAGGGCGATCAGCGCGTAGGCGCCGCCCTTGTCGAGCCCGTTCAAGACCTGAAGAATAATGGCGTCCATAGGTCCCTCTGATCGATCCTATCGATCCTCGCGAAAGCTTGATGGGCCGCCGGCCCTTCGGTCGGCGGCCCTCATCATGTCAGCCCTGGATCAGGCCGCGCAACCTTTGACTTCCGAGGGGCCGAGTTCACCACCGAAGATCTCCGGATCGTAGGTGACCTCGTCGCGCGGCACGACCTTGACGATCTCCATGAGATCGAACTGGTTGGTCGGCTCCTGCTTGCCGCGCACCACCAGAACGTCCTTGAAGCACTGGTGATCGGCGCCGCGATACAGTGTCGGCCCGTTGCCGAGCCCGTCGAACTCGAAGTCCTCAAGTGCCTTGATCAATTCCGGCGGATAGAAGGTGCCGGCAGTCTCGGCGGCGTTGGCATAGAGCAGCGTCTGCGCGTAGCAGGTCTGTGCAGCCTGCGACGGTGGACGGCCGTAGGCCTCGCCGAACGACTTGGAGAAGGCCTTGGAGGCCTCGTTGTCGAGTTTCCAATCCCAGTTGGCGGTGCCGAGAATACCCTTCACGGCTTCACCGGCGCCCTGCGCCATCAACTCGGAGAACAGCGGTACGACGATCTCGAACTGTTTGCCGTTGACCTGCTTGCTCTTCATGTCGAACTGAGTGACGGCCTGACGCAGCGAATTGACCATGTCGCCGCCGTAGTGGTTGAGGATCAGGACATCGGCGCCGGAATTGAGCACCGGCGTGAGATACTGCGAGAAATCGCCGGCGCCGAGCGGCGTGCGAACGGCCTGCGCCGTTTTCCAGCCGAGCGCCTCGGTGGCGTTCTTGATCGATTCTTCCTGGGTCCAGCCCCAAGTGTAGTCGGCCGTCAGGTGGTAGGCGACACGATCCTTGCCATATTCCTCGGCGAGCACCGGTCCGAGCGCCTGTCCCGACATGTAGGCGTTGAAGAAATGGCGGAAGCCGTAGCGCCGCTTGTCCTTGCCGGTGGTGTCATTGGAGTGGGTCAGACCCGCCATGAAGATGACACCCATCTCCTGGCAGAGCGACTGCACCGCGATCGCGACGCCCGAGGACGAGCCGCCGGTGATCATGATCGCGCCGTCGGCTTCGATCATCCGCTTGGCCGAGGCCCGCGCCGCGTCGGACTTGGTCTGGGTGTCGCCGGTGACGAAGGCGACCTTCTTGCCGAGAATGCCGTTGCCCTTGAGGTTTGACGGCTTGAGCAGCGGGATCAGGCCACCGTCGCCTTCACCATTGAGGTGCTTGACGGCCAACTCGTAGGCCCGCAACTCGTCGGCGCCCTCGTCGGCATAGGGGCCGGACTGGGGGACGTTGAAACCGAGGGTGACCGTGTCGCCGTTCGGATTGTTGCAAAAAGCCTGGTCCTGCGCCCATGCGCCACGTGTGAACACGTGCGGCATGGCGAGGCCGGCGCCAACGCCGACGCCCGTCGTGAGTAACTGCCGACGGGTCCATCCGTCCTTGAAAAATGCCATTGGTGACCTCCCGAATTATTGGATTCCGGCCGAGCGCCGGACGTCGACCGTGTGGCCGCTGAACGCCGACAATCAGCTTGAACGCCTGCTATCGTTTCCGAAGTGGGAGCGTTCGCCAATAGTACTTTCGGATGACCGCCGAAGTCTGCGGTAATACTGCATTGCAGCATGTATGGTGGAGAATTCACGCGTGGATATTGCGCTGCACCCGCAGATGGCTGCCGCTTTGGTGCGAAAATATGTGCGCAGAACCTGTCCGCGATAGAGGCAAAAAGCCATTGCCAAAACTTCCAATCTGGCCAAATGCGTACAAACCGGATTGCGTCGACGGCCGCACCGGGCGATAGACGGGCAGGGACGCTGATAGTAAGGGCATGAAATGGCAGTCGAAACATCACCGACCGTGGCGCTTCTCCGCGCGGACTTCGAGAAAGTCCTCGCTGGATGGCTAAAGGCCCAGGCGCGGGAAGGCGTCAAGCGAACGGATCTCGTTTCCGCCAAGGAAACCGAGCAGCAGAGCCGGGAGCTTCTGAGTGTCCTTACGGGGGCGATGGAAAACGCCGCCGTCGACGAGGGTTTCGATCTCGGCAAGCCAGCGTGGGATCAATTCCGCGAGACTCTGGAGGCGATCACGGAGAGCCGCACCCAGCGCGGGGTTTCCCCGAAGGAAATGGGCTGGTTCATCGCTTCGATCAAGCAGCCCTTGTTCGATCAGTTGCGGTCGATCCTCGCTGACAGCCCGCAAGCCTTCTCAAACGAGATCTGGAACACCACGCGGGTCGTCGATCAGATCGTGCTTCAGGCCGTCGAGTACCTCGTTCAGAAGCGCGAGGCGGTGATCGAACGCCAGCAGGCCGAGATGACCGAGGTCTCCGCGCCGGTGGTCAAGATCTGGGATCGGATCGTCACGGTTCCGCTGATCGGGACCCTCGACTCGTTCCGTGCCCAGGCGGTGATGGAGAATCTGCTCGACTCGATCGTGCAGTGGGAAGCCGAAGTTGCGATTATCGACATCACGGGCGTTTCGACTGTGGATACGCTGGTTGCCCAGCACCTCTTGAAGACGGCGGCGGCGGTACGATTGATGGGGGCCGAATGCGTCATCTGCGGTATCAGCCCGAAAATCGCCCAGACGATCGTCAATCTCGGCGTGGAACTGCCCAATATCGTCACGCGCGTCGATCTGCAGAGCGGCCTCGCCCATGCTTTCGAGCGCATCGGCGTCTCCGTGAAGGAGAGTTAAGGGGTGGAACCTTCCTTCGGCACCACCCCCATTGTCACGATCACCGGATGCGTGGTTGTCGCGATCCGAGATGATCTCGATGACCAAGGGGTCGTGACTCTCCAGGATCAACTCGTCGAGGAAGTGGCGCGGCACAAGGCCCGTGGTGTCGTCATCGACATCTCCAGTCTTGAGATCGTCGATACCTTCGCCGGCCGGATGCTGGGCGCCATGGCCCAGATGGCGCGCATGATGAATGCGCGCACGATCGTCGTCGGCATGCGTCCGGCCGTGGCGATGACTCTCGTCGAACTCGGCATGACGCTGGAGGGCGTCGAGACGGCACTGAACGCGGACAGGGCAATCGATCTGATCCTTCACCAATAGAGCATTGAGCGATCCGTGAGCGAGGAAGTTGTGACCGTCAGGCTCGCCCGAGCCACCGATGTGGCTTTCGCGCGCCAAGCCGCAATGAAAGCGATGGCGTCTCTGGGCGCCAGCGTGATCAAACGAACGAAGTTCGTCACCGCCGTCTCGGAGATCGCCCGCAACGCGATCGTCTACGGTGGCGGAGGTGTGATTTCATTTGCGATTATCGGGAACGGGTCGTTCCGCAAGGTCGTTGCTACATGCTCGGACCGAGGCCCCGGCATTGACGACATCAAGCAGGCTCTCACGGACGGCTTTACGACCGGAGGCGGGTTGGGGCTCGGTTTGAGCGGCGCCCGCCGCCTGGTCGACCGGCTCGAGGTTGAATCGTCCCGCGAGAGCGGGACAACCGTCATATTGGAGTCCGCTGCCCGATGATCTCGCTACAAGTCACGGAAATCAGCCAAGTCGGTGCGGCGCGCAGAAAAGCTCTCCACGAAGCCGAGACGATCGGCTTGTCCGCCGACGACCGCGACCGGCTGGCATTAGTGGTCACCGAAGCGGCAACAAATCTGGTCCGGCACGCCCGCGGGGGCGAGATGATTCTGATCCCGTGTGCGCAGGGCGCGGCGCCGCGATTTGACGTCATCGTTCTCGACGACGGACCGGGCTTGTCGGATATCCAGGCTGCAATGACCGACGGTTATACGACGGCGCAGGGGGGCGAACGAGGATTGGGCGGCGGGCTCGGCGCGATCGCGCGCATGTCGGACGCCTTTGACATCTACAGCGACCCGAAGGGCACGACGCTTGCGATCACCATTGGCAAGCTGAAGCAGGACTTGGGGAAAGCCTTGGAGGCCGTCGGCCTGATCGTCCCGAAGCCGGATTTCTCCGAGGGCGGGGACGCCTTCGATCTGCGCCTGGAGGCGCGCCATACGATGATCATGCTGATGGATGTTCTGGGTCACGGACCCGCGGCGGCGGTCGAGGCTAAAAAAGGTGTCGAGGCCTTCGAGCGGTCGACGGGAGCCTCGCTGGAGGCGACGGCGGCAGAAATTTCGGCGGCCCTGAGCGGCGGGCGCGGTGCCGCCGCTTTACTCGTCGAGCTGCCGCATACCGCCGGCAAACTACGGGCGATGTCACTCGGAAATGTTCGGGGGGAAATATTGTCCCCTGACGGCGCTCGCCACGGCATTCCATCGACGCCGGGCATCGTGGGCGCGAGCGCCAAACAGCCTCGGGTGACGGAGCACAACTGGCCGGCGGAAGGAATGCTGGTGCTTTCGACCGATGGTCTGCGGGGCAGCGAGCGTGTACCGGAACCGTCGTCGCTGTTTTTTCGCGAGCCGATGACAATTGCCGCGACGCTTTACAAGCGGAGGCGGCGGGGAACCGATGACTGCGGCGTGGTTGTCGCGCGAGCAAGGCAGTGAAGGCGGTCGTCACGTCGATTCGTGTCGAGCGGGACGCGGACGTCACGCATACACGCCGCACCGCGCGCCTTGCCGCGCAGGTCGCCGGCGCTGCTACGCGTGATCAGATTCGCTTTGCGACGGCGGTGTCGGAGATTGCCCGCAACGCGCTCCAATATGCGGGCGGGGGAGTTGCCGAATTCGCCTTCGACCGCCCTGAAGACAGGACCCGGCTGATGGCCAGGGTGCAGGACAAGGGGCCTGGGATCGCTGCCGTCGAAACGATGCTACGGGCTCGGCATCAGGCACACACCGGGCTCGGTCTGGGCCTAAGTGGCTCGCAGAAGCTGGTCGATTATTTCGACCTGAAGACCGGCGCGGGCGGCACACTGGTGACGCTTGGGCTTCACCTGAATGGGAATCGCGACACCGACGATCTCGCAAAGGCGACTGCCGGCGCCCTCATCGACGCCGCGCAAGGCTCCCCGATCGAAGAACTCGCCGAGCAGAATCGCGCATTGCGCGATTCCCTGGCCGAACAGCAATTCCTCCTGCGCGAAATCCATCATAGGACCAAAAACAATCTGGCGATCATCCAGTCGTTGGCGCTGATGCAGGCGCGGCAGGCCAAATCGGAGGAGACGCAGGAAGCGCTCGGGATTTTGACGAACCGCATACAGGCCTTTGCCAACGCACATAATTTCCTGCATCAGGCTGAAGACGTGACCCAGGTCGATATGCGGCAGCATTTGGAGAGCCTCACCGACAGGCTCGCCTCCGCTTTCGGCTCCAGTGGCTTAACGATTGACTGCCATGCCGAGGCGATTTCTATCGGGTTCGAAGCGGCGACGGAGATCGCGCTGGTGGTCAACGAACTGGTGACCAACGCCGCGAAATACGGCGGCGAGAACGGCCATGTGGACATTCAAGCATATCAGCAGGGACCCAATTTCTGTCTTCGCGTCGGTGACGATGGGCCGGGACTGGATAATCCGGAGACGGTGCTTCGAAATTCCAAGTCGCTCGGTTGGCGGATCGTGGAAGGCTGCGCCCGCAAACTGAACGGCAGCCTCGAGGTCGAGGGGACGAAGGGGCTGTCGGTCCTGCTGACCATTCCCAACGACCGGTAAAGAACAGGCTCGGCCGCCGCCGCTTTTCCGCGAAATGCGCTTCTTGCTGGTGTCAAAGTCCCATTTGGATCTGCATCTTCACCTCGCCTTTCGGTGCGCTCGCGGCCAGTTCGAAGGCCTCGACGCTTTGCGCGAAGGGAAAGGTCCGGGTAATCAGCGGCGCGACGTCGATCGTTCCCGAAGCCAGCATCGCGACGCAGCGGTCGAAGACATGGGCATAGCGGAACACATGCTCGACCCGCGCTTCGCGCAGCATCGCCGCCGCGACATCGTAGGCGGCGGGTTTCAGCGGAATGCCGACGAAGACCACCGTACCGCCCGGACAGAGCGGCTCGAAAATGCCGGCGATCGCCCGCTCCGCGCCGGAGCATTCGTAGATGACGTCCGCACCCCAGCCGCCGGTCTGGGCCATCACCGCCTCGACGAGGTTGTCCCGCGCCACATTGACGGTTGAGACCGGTCCGAGCGTGCGGGCAAGGTCCAGCTTGCTATCGTCGATATCGCTGACGATCACATGGGCGCAGCCGGCGGCGAGAGCGGCGAGCACGGTGACCAGGCCGATCGGTCCGGCGCCGATGACGATGGCGACATTGCCGGGCGCCGCGCGCGCCTTGGTCACGGCGTGGACGCCGACGGCCAGCGGCTCGACCATGGCGCCGGCGGCGAAGGAGACATTGTCTGGCAGCTTGAAGGTGAACGCCTCCGGATGAACGACGCTGGATCTCAGAACGCCATGCACCGGCGGCGTCGCCCAGAAGCGCACGGCCGGATCGAGATTGTAGAGCCCGAGGCGCGTTGCGCGGCTGTCCAGGTCGGGGATGCCGGGTTCCATGCAGACGCGGTCGCCGATTTGGAGCGTTTCGACCCGATCGCCGACTTCGGTAACGATGCCCGATGCCTCGTGGCCGAGGATCATGGGGGCCTTGACCACAAAGGGGCCGATCGCGCCATGCGTGTAATAGTGGACGTCCGAGCCGCAGATGCCGACGGTGTGGATAGCGACCCGCACGTCGCGGCGACCGAGTGGTTCGTCGACCGGCATCTCGCGAAGCGAGAGTTCGCCCTTTTTCTCCAGCACCAGGGCCCGCCGCTCGCCTTGGTCGGAAGCTTGGGGTTTGATCGCTGCCTGGCTCATCTCATCCTCCGGACTTTCAAGGCTCTTCGATCGCCAGACTAGCCCTTTGATCATCATTCGGCGATGCTGCGCGGGTCTGGGGCCGGAAATAATGTTGCCGGTTATCCCCGATGTCGCCAAATTGGCTCCGGCGGGATTTTAAGGAGCAGACATGTTCGACAAGGGGATGAATTTCGCGCTTGGCGAGGAGATCAACGCGCTGCGCGAGATGGTGCACCGCTTCGCGCAGGAGACGATCGCGCCGCGCGCTGCCGAGATCGACCGCACCAACGAATTCCCGAACGAGCTCTGGAAGGAACTGGGCGCGCTCGGCCTGCTCGGGGTGACGGTCGAAGAAGAGTATGGCGGCTCGGCCATGGGCTATCTGGCGCATTGCGTCGCAATCGAGGAGATCTCGCGTGCCTCGGCTTCGGTGGGCCTGTCCTACGGCGCCCATTCCAACCTTTGCGTCAATCAGATCCGTCGCAACGGCACCGAGGACCAGAAGCGGAAATACCTGCCGAAGCTCGTCTCCGGCGAGCATGTCGGCTCGCTGGCGATGTCGGAGAGCGGCGCCGGGTCGGACGTCGTCGGCATGCGGCTCAAGGCCGACAAGCGCAACGACCGCTTCGTCCTCAACGGCACCAAGATGTGGATCACCAACGGCCCGGACGCCTCGACACTGATCGTCTACGCCAAGACCGACCCGGACGCCGGGCCGCGCGGCATCACCGCCTTCCTGATCGAGAAGCAGATGGCGGGATTCTCGACCGCGCAGAAGCTCGACAAGCTCGGCATGCGCGGCTCGAACACCTGCGAGTTGGTCTTCGAGGATTGCGAGGTGCCTTATGAGAATATTCTCGGTGAGGAGGGCGGCGGCGCCAGGGTGCTGATGAGCGGCCTCGATTACGAGCGGGTGGTGCTGTCGGCCGGCCCGCTCGGCATCATGGCCGCCTGCCTGGATGTGGTCGTTCCCTATGTCCATGAGCGCAAGCAGTTCGGCCAGCCGATCGGCGAGTTCCAGCTGATGCAGGGCAAGCTCGCCGACATGTATGTGACGATGAACGCCTGCCGGGCCTATGTCTACGCGGTGGCGGCGGCCTGCGACCGCGGCGAGACCAGCCGCAAGGATGCCGCCGGCTGCATCCTCTACGCCGCCGAGAAGGCGACGCAGATGGCGCTGGAAGCGATCCAGGCGCTCGGCGGTAATGGCTATATCAATGACTACCCGACCGGACGGCTGTTGCGCGATGCCAAGCTCTACGAGATCGGCGCCGGCACCAGCGAGATCCGGCGGATGCTGATCGGCCGCGAGCTGTTCCACGAGACGGGTTGACCTTGCGGGCGGATGCCCGATTTTCCGCGTTCCGCGCAGTTGCGCGAAAACTGTGACCGAAAGGAACTCCCATGCCCCTCAATGACCGCCAGGAAGCGCTCTGCAAGGGGCATGATTTCGACTTCAGCGATTTGAAGGCGGTGATTATCAATTGCACGCTGAAGCGCAGTCCCGAGCGCTCGCATACGGACGATCTGCTGTCGGTTCCGCATCAGATCATGGAGCGAAACGGCGTCGCGGTCAGCCAGTTCCGCCCCGTCGACCATCCCATCGCCTACGGGGTCATGCCCGACATGACCGAACACGGCGCTGCGACGGATGCCTGGCCGGAACTCTGGGAGACGGTGAAAGAAGCAGAGATCCTCGTTCTCGGCACTCCGATCTGGCTTGGCGAGGAAAGCTCGGCCTGCCGGCTGGTGATCGAGCGGCTCTACGGCATGAGCGGGCTGAAGAACGACAAGGGTCAGAGCTTCTTCTACGGCAAGACCGGAGGTTGCGTCGTCACCGGCAACGAGGACGGCATCAAGCATGTCGCGATGACCTGCCTCTACGCCCTCGGCCATCTCGGCTACACGATTCCGCCGCAGGCCGATTGCGGCTGGATCGGCGAGGCCGGGCCGGGGCCGAGCTACGGCGACGAGACGGACAACGGGCCGCTGGGATACGACAATGATTTCACCCAGCGCAACGCCACCATCATGACCTGGAACCTGATGCACATGGCGCGGATGCTGAAGGATGCCGACGGCCTGCCACGGCACGGCAACGACCGCGACGCCTGGGAGGCCGGCTGTCGGTTCGATCATCCCAATCCGGACTACCGGTAGCAGGGCAGGGACTTCTATGGCTATGGTCCGGGACGACCGCGTCGCCCGCAGCCAATCTTGAGCACCTCATGTCCGTCCTGACCTCCGCCATCTCGCCCCGCTCCGAGAGCTTTTCCGAAAATCGAGCGGCGATGGTCCGGCAGATGGAAGCGGTCGAGGCGGCCGCCGAAGCCGCGATGGCCGGGGGCGGCGAGAAGGCTCGCGAACGGCATCTGTCGCGCGGCAAACTCTTACCCCGCCACCGCGTCGAGGGGCTGCTCGATCCGGGTTCGCCGTTTCTCGAAATCGGCCTGTTCGCGGCGAACGGGATGTATGACGACGCGGTGCCGGCGGCCGGTCTGATCGCCGGCATCGGCCGGGTGTCGGGCCGCGAGGTGATGGTGCTGGCCAACGACGCGACGGTGAAGGGCGGCACCTATTTTCCGTTGACGGTGAAGAAGCATCTCCGCGCCCAGGAGATCGCCGCCGAGAACCATCTGCCTTGCGTCTATCTCGTCGATTCCGGCGGCGCCAATCTGCCGAACCAGGACGAGGTGTTTCCCGACCGGGACCATTTCGGCCGCATCTTCTACAATCAGGCGCAGATGTCGGCCAAGGGCATTGCCCAGATCGCCGTCGTCATGGGCTCCTGCACCGCCGGCGGGGCCTATGTGCCGGCGATGAGCGACGAGACCATCATCGTCGCCAAGCAGGGCACGATCTTCCTGGCCGGCCCTCCGCTGGTCAAGGCCGCGACGGGCGAGGTGGTCAGCGCCGAAGATCTGGGCGGCGGCGACGTCCATACGCGGCTGTCGGGCGTCGCCGATCATCTGGCCAAGGACGATCTGCATGCGCTGGCGCTAGCCCGCCACGCCGTCGCCCATCTCAACCGGGACAAGCGGCCGGCGGTGGAGTTCCAGACGCCGGAAGAGCCGGCCTACGACCCGGATGAAATCCTCGGGATCGTGCCCGCCGACGCCAAGACGCCCTATGACGTGCGCGAGGTGATCGCCCGCATCGTCGATGGGTCGAGGTTCCACGAGTTCAAGGCGCGCTACGGCCCGACGCTGGTCTGCGGCTTCGCCCATATCCGCGGTATGCCGGTCGGAATCATCGCCAACAATGGCGTGCTGTTTTCCGAAAGCGCCGTGAAGGGCGCGCATTTCGTCGAGCTCTGCTCGCAGCGCAAGATCCCGGTGGTGTTCCTGCAGAACATCACCGGCTTCATGGTCGGCCGGCAATATGAGGCGGGCGGCATCGCCAAGCACGGGGCGAAGCTCGTCACCGCCGTCGCGACGACGGCCGTGCCGAAGATCACCATGCTGATCGGCGGCTCCTACGGCGCCGGCAATTACGGCATGTGCGGGCGGGCGTATTCGCCGCGCTTCCTGTGGACCTGGCCGAACAGCCGTATCGCGGTGATGGGCGGCGAGCAGGCGGCCGGGGTGCTGGCGAGCGTAACGCGCGACGGCATCGAGCGGCGCGGCGGCGAGTGGTCTGCCGAGGAGGAAGCCGAATTCAAGCGCCCGACGATCGCGATGTTCGAGCGCCAGAGCCACCCGCTCTATGCCTCGGCGAGGCTGTGGGACGACGGCATCGTCAACCCGGCCAAAACCCGCGATATTCTGGCGCTGTCGCTCGCCGCCGCGCTGAACGCGCCGATCGAGGACACACGGTTCGGGTTGTTCCGCATGTGATGAAATCGGCCTCTGAGCAGGCCAAGGAGCTATCACGCGAGCCGCTCCTCACCCTGTGGCCAGCAGGACCACGCCGCCCAAGATGACCGCCGCCCAGAACAGACGATGCCGTAGCTGACCCTCCCGCAAGAGCAGGCTGCCCATCAGGACGGTGAGGACGACGCTGAGTTCACGGGTCGGTGCCACATAGATGATAGGCGTGAAGGTGAGGGCGTAGAGCACCAGAATGTAGGCGAGCGGGCTGAGAACGGCGATCGCAATGACGCTCCCCCGGTGGTGCGTCCAAAGCGCCGTCACCATCGCTCGGCGTCGCAGCGCGTAGGGCGTGAGCAACATCACCCGGCCGATACTGGAGGCATAGTCGAGCAGCAGCGGTGGAATCAGCAACGCTGTGACGGCATAGGCATCCCAGACGGTGTAGCTGGCGATCAGCAAGCCGACGCTGACGCCGAACAGGATCGAGGCGGTGACGCTCTTGGAGCCACGCTTGAGCCCGCCCGACAGAAACAGGACGCCGGCGATGATGACGATCGCGCCGAGGGCGATCTGCCACGTCAGCGGTTCCCCCAGCATCGTGACGGCGAAGATCGTGGCCAGGAATGGTCCGGTGGCGCGAGCGGTCGGATAGACGATCGACAGATCGCCGTCGCGATAGCCGCGCTGCAGCAGCAGAATATAACCCAGATGCAGCCCGGTACTGCCGAGGATGAAGCCGATTTCCCATGGACCGAAATCGGGTGGGTTTGTGGCAACGACATAGACGGCGGGCGGCAGATAGAGGACGAGCGTAACCACCGTGAAGAGCCAGATCAGCTCGGGGCCGCCCCGGATTTTCTTGACCAGGAAGTTCCATGTCGCGTGGCAGAACGCCGCCGCAAGCACGAGAACAAAACCGGAAACTGTCATGAGGGCCCCTGAAGACGATGAGGATGAAACAGGCGCGCGCCAGCGCACCCAGCCATCCCCCCTAGTTTTTCGTCTTTCAGGTGTCTGCCGTACACGGCTCGTAACGGCGCTCGGACCAGCTTGCGAAGGCAACGGAACCCTAGCCGCACATGGATGGGTGGAAATCACATTAGACCGGTCTCGACACGCGTGGAAGGATAAGGTGCCACCCGAATGGAGCGGCCCTCGAATCCGATTGCTCAGTGTGCTACATTGTAGCCCAAAGGAGCGCATCATGGCCGAAAATGCCGTAGTCAGGGCCCGTATCAGCAAGGAAACCAAAGAAGAGGCCGCCGCGGTCCTCGCGACGATGGGGCTGTCGGTGTCCGATGCGTTTCGCATGCTGATGGTGCGAGTGGCCAGGGAGAAAAGACTGCCCTTCGCGCCCTTCGTTCCGAATGTCGAGACAATCGCGGCCATTGAAGAGGCCCGCCGAGGCGACGGGGAGAAGTTCGACAGCGTCGACGCCCTCATGGCCGATCTGAATGCGGACGATTAGACGTACGGCCCGCTTCCGCCGCGACTACAAGCGGATGGCGAAGGGGCGGTACGGCGCGATTTTGGATGCCGAGTTGCGATCCGTTGTCGCGATCCTCATCGAGGACAACGATCTGCCAGAGACCTATCGCGACCATGCGCTGACGGGCGATTGGAACGGCTATCGCGATTGCCATCTGAGGCCTGATCTCCTGCTCATCTATGCTAAGCTGGATGATCGGGAACTGACCCTGGTGCGGCTGGGCTCGCACAGCGACCTCGGCTGGTAGGCATGGCACAGCATCGTCAACGACTGTTCACCACTCTGCTCATCGCCAATCGTGGCGAGATCGCCTGCCGGGTCATCCGCACGGCGAAGCGGCTGGGCATTCGGACCGTCGCGGTGTTTTCCGATGCCGACGCGCAAGCGCTGCATGTCGAAATGGCCGACGAGGCGGTGCATATCGGCCCGGCGCCGGTCGGCGAGAGCTATCTCAAGGGCGAGCGCATCATCGCCGCGGCGAAGCGGACCGGCGCGGAGGCGATTCACCCCGGCTACGGCTTCCTGTCCGAGAATCCGGATTTCGTCGCGGCGGTCGAAGCGGCGGGGCTGATCTTCGTCGGCCCGTCGGCTTCGGCGATTCGGGCGATGGGCCTGAAGGACGCCGCCAAGAAGTTGATGCACGCGGCCGGCGTTCCGGTCGTTCCGGGCTACCACGGCGAAGAACAGAATCCCGATTTTCTCGCCGGTGAAGCCGGTGAGATCGGCTATCCGGTGCTGATCAAGGCCCGGGCCGGCGGCGGCGGCAAGGGCATGCGCCGCGTCGACGATCCGGCCGCGTTCGCCGCTGCGCTGGAAGGCGCCCGGCGCGAGGGCGCGGCGTCCTTTGGCGATCCGCACTGCCTGATCGAGAAATATGTCGAAAAGCCCCGGCATATCGAGATCCAGGTGTTCGGCGACAGCCACGGCAACGCCGTGCATCTGTTCGAGCGTGACTGTTCTTTGCAGCGCCGCCATCAGAAGGTGATCGAGGAAGCGCCGGCGCCCGGCATGACGCCCGAAATGCGCGCCGCCATGGGCGAAGCGGCGGTCACCGCCGCCAAGGCGATCGGCTATGCGGGGGCGGGGACGATCGAGTTCATCGTCGACGCCTCCGATGGTCTCAGGCCCGACCGCTTCTGGTTCATGGAGATGAACACGCGGCTGCAGGTCGAGCACCCGGTGACCGAGGCGATCACCGGCCTCGATCTGGTCGAGCTGCAATTGCGCGTCGCGGCCGGCGAGGCGTTGCCGTTCACGCAGGAGGATCTGGCGATCCACGGCCATGCCTTCGAGGCGCGAATCTATGCCGAGGATGCGGCCCGCGGCTTCTTGCCGGCGACCGGCACGCTGACCCATCTCAGCTTCCCGAAGGGCGAGGGGGTTCGGATCGACACCGGCGTTCGCGCGGGCGACCGGATCACCCCGCACTACGACCCGATGATCGCCAAGCTGATCGTCCACGGTCCCGACCGCCCCTCGGCGCTCCGGCTCTTGCGCCGGGCTTTGGCCGAAACGCATATCGCCGGCACGGTGACCAATGTCGCGTTTCTCGGCCGGCTCGCGGCGCATGAGGGGTTTGCCGGCGGCGATGTCGACACCGGCCTGATCGGCCGCGATCAGGAGACACTGACGGCAACCGCGCCGGCCGCGCCGGAAATCGTGGCGACCGCCGCGCTGGCGCAGCTCGGTCATCTCGCGGAGCCTGTCCCGGTCAAGGCCGGCGACGATCCCTGGACGCGTTTACGCGGCTTTCGCGTCTGGGGCACCGCGCGCCAGACGGCGCGGTTCGAGACCGGGGAGGGAGGGCGCCGTGACGTGGCGGTCGCCGATCGCGGCGACGGCCGTTTCGCCGTGGATGCCGGAGAAGAGCCGCTGAATCTTGCCGTCGCCGCGGTCGAGGGCGATGATGTGCGTCTGTCGCTCGACGGCCGCATTTTCGGTGTGGCGCTGGCCCGGGAGCCGGAGGCCGTCACGGTGTTCGCCAACGGCGCGGCGCATCGCTTCGCCCGCTGGAGCGCCAGCGCCCACGCCGAGGAGGGCGGCGGCGGCGACAGGATCGCCGCGCCGATGCCGGGCCTCGTCAAGCTGGTTTCCGCCAAGGCCGGCGGCGCGGTGACGAAAGGCGAGGCGCTGATCGTTCTCGAAGCCATGAAGATGGAGTACACTTTAAAGAGCCCCCGCGATGGGACTGTCTTTGAGCTTCTGGTCGCCGTCGGCGATCAGGTTGAAGCGGACGCATTGTTATTAATTTTGGAGCCGGAGGGATGAGCGAGCAGGAATTTTCTGAAGTCGACGGATTTTTGCGATGTACTTACATATCAAAAAGCGGACCTCTGCGTTCCCGGCTTGATTTTGCGAGCGTTAGATCACGAGCGCCAGAACTTGCCGCAGCAACCCGCCTAACGCGCGATCGGGTTCGGGATCTTCATCGGAAATTTGCCGCAGACGGGGGATGTCCCGAAGTTTGTTGAACTTCGTTGAGCGGCGATGCCGGGTTGAACGTTACGCGGCCCTCGATGCAGGGGCAATGAACTTTTCGGCATTTTGGCGCTGATGGG
>NZ_JAZHLK010000110.1:0-3079 GCF_036549515.1 Aurantimonas sp. E1-2-R+4
ATCCACACCAATCATTCCCCGGCTTACCCTTCCAAACGGAGCAAAAGCCCATCCGGAAGAGACTGTGACAAACCAAAGCAGGGGTCATTCTTGGATGCGAAAAACCCCGCTTATGGGGTCATTCTTGCAAGCGATTTTACAATCCAGAACCTCCCCAACGCACAAGAGATCATCAACAACGACCCGAGGCTCTTCGGGGCCATCGCCTTCGACGACTTCATGCAGCGGGTGGTGCTGCGCCGGGACATCATGTCGAAGATGGAATCAACCCCACCCTGCTACTGCCGGGACAAGCTTCGAGGCGATATCTGGCAGGACGTCAACGACGTGACCGTCCGGTCGATCCTCGCCGCGCCCAACGGCAAGGGGAAGAAGGGCTACGGCATCGACAAGCTGGCCGAGCGCGATCTGGCCAGCGCGATCCTGACCGTCGCCCTGCGCAACCGCTTTCACCCGGTCAAGGACTATCTATGGGGCTGCGAACTGCGGGGCTGGGACCGCCGGCAGCGCGTCGAGCGCCTGTTCATCGACTACCTCGGCTGCCCGGACACACCCTACTACCGCCAGACCGCTCTTATGGTCATGGTCGCGGCCGTCGCCCGCATCTTCGAGCCTGGACACAAGTTCGACTTCTCGCCGGTCCTGGAAGGCGAAGGCGGCATCCGAAAATCGACCTTCATCGAATACCTCTACGGACCCGAGACCTTCGGCGAGCTGACCTGCGACCTGAAGGACACGCAGCGGATCGCCGAGACGATCGGCGGCCTGTGGGCTCTCGAATTTCCCGAGATGACCTCGTTCCACAAGTCCGACTACAACGACGCCAAGCAGTTTCTCTCGGCCAAGCAGGATCAGGTTCGCATGGCATACGACCGCCGGCCGAGCGTGTTCCCCCGGCAGGCGACGTTCTGGGGCACGACCAACAATACGAAGTATCTGAAAGACCCGACCGGCAACCGTCGCTGGTGGCCGATCCACGCCAAGGTGAGCCTGATCGACACCGACCGGCTGCTGGAGGAGCGTGACCAGATATGGGCCGAGGCTCTGGCGATCTACAAAGCCATGCGCCGCGACCAGCCCCATGGCGACCTGCCGCTCTACCTATCCGATCCGACGGCCAAGGCTGAAGCCGAGCTGTTGCAGACCGGCGCGCGCCAGCGCCAGATGTATGAGCAGTGGGTGGAAGAAATCCGCGATTGGCTCGACGACCCAATTCCTCTCCAACAGTTGTGGAACGAGTACGGCCACGAGCTGTTCGCCGACGTGCGCGAACTCGGGTTCGACCCGGAGCGGGTGACCGTCCAACGCGTCGTCGTGCGCGACAGCGACATCGCCAAGCACGTCCTCCGAGAAGAGGGCGTGATCAAGAACCAGCAGACGATCCAGAACTTCGACGCGGCGATGGGCATGATCCCTGAGTGGGTGCCCGTCAAGACGCTCACCGGCAAGGACCGCCCCTACTACTTCGGCGTCCAGGCCCGGTGGAAAGTCCGCGACGACGCCACGGCGGAAGAGATCGCGTTGGGCTACCGCGTCGTCGACGATCTGGTTTAGACCAGCCCACCCGTCTCCTCGAACTCTTCACACCCTATGGCCCCCGGATAGGTCTCGAGTCCGCGCCGCAGCCAATACCGACCCTGCACCCCGTAAATCCGCATCGCGCGCGTCTCGTCCGACCAGTCGGGCAGGTCCCGAAGGGCGAGGGCGAGCTTGTTCGGGTCGATCTTCATCCCGGACGCACGAATGAAGTCGATGGAGCGAAAAGCGGTTCGATAGACCATCTCGTTGAGGTCTTCATACCGACCGAGATTGCCCGGTGTTCCGAGGTCAACAAGTAGGGACGCCAGTGTAACAGGCGTATCGGCCCAGGCTTGGACCTCCTGAAGCAGATTTTTGCTTCCCGGACCGGAGACCTCGCCGGGGGGCTGTCTTACGGCTTTCAAAACCAAAAAACCGTTGCAGTGTGGGCACTTAAGCATGGGTTGTCCTCCAAACCGGGCATCTACAAGACATGGTCCCCCTATAGAGCAAACGAAACGCCATTTCCCCTATACACACCTCGTTAAACCCCAATAGCATGGTGGAGCACTCAACTCAACCAACAACGAGTCTGAGATTTGCCCTTTTTGGTGTCTTACTGTCTTATGAGAGCTAATAATCGTTAATAATCAAGGACTTAGTTGTAAGACAGGGTAGCAAGACAAGGGGGAAGACAGGGGGGTCTAGTTTCTGCCCTGTCTTGTGACCGTAGTTGCTAACGGAGATCGGGCGTCAGGTTGCTAACTGAGGTGCCGTATATACGCTAAAATGTAATGTTATAACATCACGTTTTCCGAAATCTGTGACAAACCGGGCTCAGCGCCACCCCTTGGAAGAGGCCCCCCGCCCTCGAAGGACCCGAGCGACCATCACGTCAGTTGGCAACCGCGCCCCCACAACGGCACCCGCGACGCCATCGCTCACCGCAGTAGGGGCAATCGCTGTTCATCGTTCACCGTGGTATCCAGTGCCAGCACCTTCGACAGCCGCAGCACCTTCGTCCCGGACCATGTGGCGGGCAGCAACTGGCGCACCGGCGCTTCCGGTCCGTTGTACAGCACGACCGCGTTCCCGGCGCCGAAATCGATCCGAACGAAAATCAGGTGATCGGCAATGCCTTCGCCGGGGGTAAAGGCTGGACCGGCTTTCAGAAGCCCCGTGGCCTTGATCTGCACCGATCGTCCGTCCGTCGCGTGCCCGTGACTGGGAAGCCCTCACGTGATGCCTTCGACGGCGTAAGCCAGACACGTGTTGCAGAAGAGATTGGGATGGACCGGAGCAGCGTAAGCCGAAACGCCGCCTCAGCCGTATCTGGTGGGTATCTTGAGAATCGGTCCCCCGGACAGGGGCGAGAGGCTAGGCTTGTCCTGGGTGATCGTAAACTTCCATCGGGGTCCGTTTTGCCGGATCCTGACAACCTTTTCGCATCTAAGCTCGACTTTGGCCATTCACGCCGGGTAGCACGCGGCGGCAGTGATGCGTTCAAAGAAGCTGCGAGGAATTTCGAGGGGGTCCCGGTGATCCCGGGACGTTTCAAAAG
>NZ_JAZHLK010000111.1:0-3038 GCF_036549515.1 Aurantimonas sp. E1-2-R+4
TCAAGCGCTCAATGTATGGTCGCGGAAATCTCGAACTGCTCCGCCGCCGACTGATCCTGGCGCCGTGAAAACCACACAACATGCGCAAGAGCCACTTTTCCGATGCAAGTCCACCCGACAGGCTGCACCGGAAAAATGCCGCCTCGTCTCTCTCGACGATCTCGTGGACGAAAACCCGGCGTCCCGACCAAGGATGCCACGGGTATAAAAGCTCGCGCTCTTCAGTCCCGTGGGTGTTCTGTCGTCCTATTGTACAACGAAATCCGCCCCCACAGCTCGATCGGCCATAAGACGCCGATCGAGCTGATGAAACGCTCGGGAGAGTATTATTCAACGTTTCCGCGAAATCACCTAATGTAAGGGCGCCATCTCCATTGGATCAAGCCGACGATGTGGGTAATCGGAAGTCCTGCCGGAGGGATACGATAGCTCACCACGGCCCAGATGAGCGTGAGCACGCCGAAGCCGGCGATGCCGAGCGTATCGATCAGCATCGGGATGGTGAACACCGCGACGATGAGTAGGATGCCGAGGCCGAGGAGTTAAAGATCGTGTGCCGGATGATCATCGTCTGCTACCTCATTTCCCTGCCTATCAGCGAGCCACTGCCTCGCGGACGATGTCGAGCGTCTGCACGATCTTCTTCACGCCCTCCACGTCGAGCCGGTGCGTGCTGTGCGAGGTGTAGTCGTCGATCTGCGCGATCTCGCGCTCGCCCTCCACGAAGTACTTGTCGTAGTTGAGGTCGCGCGCGTCGGCGGGGATGCGGTAGTAGCCGCCGAGGTCCTCGGCCCGCACCATCTCTTCGCGCGAGACAAGAGACTCGTAAAGCTTCTCGCCATGGCGCGTGCCGATCACCCTGGTCTGAGCATCCGGGTTCAGCAGTTCGCGTAGTGCTTGGGCGAGATCGCCAACCGTGGAGGCCGGCGCCTTCTGCACGAAGATGTCGCCTGGGCGAGCATTGTTGAACGCATAAAGCACTAGGTCGACCGATTCCTCGAGCGACATGAGAAAGCGCGTCATCGCCGGGTCGGTGATGGTCAGCGGCTTGCCTATCCGGATCTGTTCGAGGAACAGCGGTATCACAGAGCCGCGCGATGCCATGACATTGCCGTAGCGCGTGGCGCACACCACGGTCTTGCTGGAGTCGCTCAGGCGGGACTTGGCGACCATGACCTTTTCCATCATCGCCTTGGAAAGGCCCATGGCGTTGACAGGATAGACCGCCTTGTCGGTGGAAAGGACCACGCAGCGCGAAACACCATGCGCAATTGCGGCGCGCAGCACGTTCTCGGCGCCCAGCACGTTGGTCTTGATGGCTTCCATCGGGTAGAATTCGCAGGAAGGAACCTGCTTCAGGGCTGCGGCGTGGAAGATATAGTCGACACCGCGCACCGCATCGTCCACCGACCCGTAGTCGCGCACGTCTCCGATATAGAATTTGAGGCGATCGTCACGCAGAGCCAGACGCATGTCCTCCTGCTTTTTCTCGTCGCGACTGAAAACGCGAATTTCATTAAAGTCAGAGTTCAGAAACCGCGTGAGCACCGCGTTCCCGAAGGAGCCGGTTCCGCCGGTGATGAGAAGGGTTTTATCTTCGAACATAGGTCTTCTTCAGCTTCAGCGTGACGAATGCATCAGTGCTACAAGGTCCGGCCAGGTAAGGGCTCGTAGCCCGTTGCCTGCCTGAACCGATCGGAATTGAGAGAGCGACCAATCCCGGCGGCATCGTCGGGTTCGATCTCGATCGCCTTATCATAAACCTTGGCAACAAGTTTGAGAAGGTCGTACTTGGCGATCGGTGCGGCCGAAACATGGTAGAGACCGCGCAGTTCGGGGTGAATAGCCCCGAGTTTCGTGGACGCCCTCGGGTTAGATTTCCTGCTGCCGTTCGAAATCGACGGGAGACAGCATCCCGTTTCCGGCGTGCTTTCGCTTCGGGTTGTAGAACATCTCGATGTAGTCGAACACGTCCTGCCTGGCTTTTTCACGCGTCCGGTAGACCCTTCTGCGGATCCGCTCGCGTTTGAGCAGGTTGAAGAAGCTTGAACCGCCCCGGCTTTCCCGGAGACCGTTTGGTTTGGGTCTTACGCGGCGATCGGCATGGCCTCAAGCTGGGCGTAGTATGCGGCTTCCGCCTCGGCGGGCGGGATGTTGCCGATCGGCTCGAGCAGGCGGCGGTTGTTGAACCAGTCCACCCATTCGAGGGTGGCGAACTCGACGGCTTCGAGACTGCGCCACGGTCCGCGTCGATGGATGACCTCGGCCTTGAAGAGGCCGTTGATCGTCGACGCTGCCCGCGGTGGCTCGATGCCGGCCTCGGCGGAACTATGGCGGAAACTGGGTGATGACGGTTTGAGAAAGGCGGCGTATCGGGGCGGTTGTTGAAGCCAGCCCGAACCTCTCGAAGGAGCGATACGCCTATGAAGACCGATACCACCATTTCCTCGTTTCGCCATCCCGACGCGATCGACGATCCTCTGACGAGCGTGTTGCGCGATGGCTCTCGCCGTCTGCTTTGCAACGCGATCGAAGCGGAAGTCGAAGCGTTTCTCGCCGTGATGAAGGAGGAGCGACTGGCCGACGGTCGGGCTCGCTTCGTGCGCCATGGCCACGGCCCGGAGCGGACGATCCAGACCGGGATCGGCCCCGTTCCGGTGAAGCGGGCAAAAGTCCGCGACCGGAGCGAGGGCGACGGCACCATTCACGATGAGCGCATCACCTTCACCTCGGCCATTCTTCCCAAATGGGCGAGGCGGACGCAGAGCCTCGATGCCTTGCTTCCGGTCCTTTATCTGCGCGGCATCTCGACCGGCGACTTCCAGGAAGCTCTGGCGGCGCTTCTCGGCAAGGAGGCGCCGAACCTCTCGCCGTCGGTGATCGGTCGCCTGAAGGAGAACTGGCAAGCCGAATACGATCGCTGGCTGGACTTGCATCGGAAAAGTGGCTCTTGCGCATGTTGTGTGGTTTTCACGGCGCCAGGATCAGTCGGCGGCGGAGCAGTTCGAGATTTCCGCGACCATACATTGAGCGCTTGA
>NZ_JAZHLK010000112.1:0-2979 GCF_036549515.1 Aurantimonas sp. E1-2-R+4
ATCTTTCTTCATGGCGTTGCTCTCCTCAGTGGAATCGGCACCCCGAGCCTAACGGCTCAAGGCGGGCAACGCCGCCCACTTCAGAGTTTCAACAGAGACCGGGACATTCCCTCGAATATCCGCCGGCTGGCATAATCGTGTTGCTCCCGGCTGATGGTCAGAGCCGTAACGTGGACACCGTAGCTCTGGGCAACGAATTCGGCGAAGCCGCCCCAGCCGCAGCCGATTTCCAGGACACGCTGGCCGGGAACGAGGTCCACCGCCTCAGCAAGGGTGCGGTATTTCCGCTGCTGGGCGGCTGTCAGGTCCTCAGCGTCCGGGCCGTAGATCGCCGAGGAATAGGTCATCGATGTGTCGAGCCAGGCAGCATAGAAGCTATTCCCGAGGTCGTAATGGGCGTGGATGTTGCGCCGCGCCTGGCGCGGCGTATTCCGACGTCGCCAATAGCCGAAGCGCTGCCACATCCGGACGAGGCGGCTCCCGTTCAGCATCCCGTTGGCAGGCTCGCTGTTGCGAGCGAATAGATAAAACAACTGGGACAGGTCTGGGGTATCCCATTCGCCATGCAGATAGCCCTCTGCGGTCCCCATGTCCCCGCCGGCCATCAACCGCCAGGCGAACCGCGGATTGCGAATCTCGATGGCCGCCGAAGGCCCCTCCTGCGGGCCGATGAAGGCGTAGCGCCGACCGTCGGGAAGACCAACCTCCAGGCGGCCGTACTCGAACCGGGCGACGGAGCGGAACGCCAGCCGCAGCGGCAGCGGCAACTGGCGCGAATGGATGGCGACATTGTCACGATTGACAATAGTGGCCTCAGAAATCATCAACGGTAAGGCTCCTGTCATCCAACATTTCGATATCCCGGGCACGATGCTTATGAATAAGCTTCGCGTGACCTTTCCCCTCGATCAGGGCCGGAGGAAGCAGGTCCGGCAGATCGTTCGAGGCGAGCGCACCGTCTTCCCTACGCGTCAAGGTTCCTACTGTCGTGGGAACCGCTTATCCGCAAGAGAACCCGCAAGAGAATTAGACCAGGGGGAACACGAGCCGCGCGTTCGTGCCGCTGCTATCACTGTGGCGTGTAATCTGTCCGTCAAGCTGCCGGGAGAACATGTCGATCAGCTTTCCGCCGACCCCTGAATCGACCCGGGCGTTCTCATCAATGCCCGCGCCGTTATCCAACACGGATAGCCGCACCTCACCGTCAGTGTGGCGGACGGTCACGTTGATCTCGCCGTCTTCTCTTTCGATGAATGCGTATTTGACCGCATTGGTTAGGAGTTCGTTCAGGACGAGCCCGACAGCTATGGCTTTCTTGCTTGATAGGGAGAACGTGTCGATAGCGGTTTCAAGCCGTATCTGCGCACGCTCAGCCTGAAGTGCGTTCACCACGTCATCGCAGATGGCGCCGAGAAACGAACATGAATCGACAGCTTCAGCAGATTTCGAGCTGGATAGCGTTTTGTAGAGTTCGGCCACCGCCATGACGCGGGCGGCCACCCGCGCGAAAGCGGCCTGCGCCGCGCCATCGGAAAGCAGGCGGGCCTCCATGCTGATGACCGATGAGATGATGGACAAGCTGTTCATTACGCGGTGATTGAGTTCCTGCAACAGCCCTTCAGCCTGCTCCAACGCCGCCGTGCGCTCGGCCTCAATTTTACGACGTTCCGTGACATCCTCGATCGCCAGCAGAATTTGTTGCATATTGTTGCCTGGACGATAGAGCTTCCGGGCGTTAACCCGCATCAGGCGGCGGCCGATGACTGAAAATGTATGATCGACCTCAAAGGATTCTACTGTGGCTTCTACTGTCGCCTCTGTCGGTATGATGCTTTCCAGCAAAGTACGCAGAGCCGGGATGTCCCATTGACCGTCGCCCAGATCGTAGACCTTACGGCCGATGGTCTCGGATTCCTGAACTGAAAATGCCCGGTAGAATGCCCGGTTGGCAAAGAGCACGGTAAAATCCGCATCGAGGACAAGCAAACCCTCGCGCACCGTCTCCACCAAATCTTCGGCCCTGACCGGAAGCACCAATACCCGTTTCCCCATCCCAATGGCAACTTAGCGTGCCGGCATGCTTCGTGTCGTTAGGCTCAGTTCCTGCTTTTTGCGCTCTCGCATAACGGCCCCCTTTCGCGCCGTTAGACGTCACGATTCGTCGATGAACGCCGTCATCGTTTGAACGGGCGGTCGAGCTCCGCCTGGGCAAAATACGCCGATGCCTTGCGCCGGATCTCGTTGGCCTGACGCAACTCGCGAACCTCACGTTCGAGAGCCTTGATCCAGTCGCGCTCATCGCTCGTTTGCCCGGCCCTGAGACCCTGGTCGCGTTCGGCCTGCCTGACCCTGTGGCGCAGCGTCTCCCCGGCAGCCGATCTTCGCCGCAATGGAGGAAATCGCTGCCCACTGCGACGCGTGATCGCCCTGGTGCTTCCAGCACCATTCGGACCGCTCGCTCGCGGACCTCCGGCGAATATCTCTTCGATGTCGTCTTCGTCATCATGACCCCATTCTCTCAGGATGTGAAGCCTCCGGGAAACCCGGGGCGGTTCAACCGGCACAGGTCCAATTTTTCGCCCGCCGAGATCGCCTGCTGCGGCCGTGCACGCTGTTTCTTCCCAGCCAGAAATGCGGTGCCTTGGGGAGGTACAAGCTGAATCCCAAAAAATGTGAGCGAAGCCAGCGATTCATGATCTCTGACTACGCAGCAATTCTTGAAGCGCTTTTCGATCAAAATTCAGAGAAGCGTTGTTCTCGCTTGCGATGAGCACCTGTTCATTCAGCGCCATGATGGCTTCACGCGCTACGGGCGAGAATGATCGGCTCAAGTTGACAATCGTGTCTACCAGCCGCGTGACCACATCGACGGGAATGTCCCGGTCTCTGTTGAAACTCTGAAGTGGGCGGCGTTGCCCGCCTTGAGCCGTTAGGCTCGGGGTGCCGATTCCACTGAGGAGAGCAACGCCATGAAGAAAG
>NZ_JAZHLK010000113.1:0-2882 GCF_036549515.1 Aurantimonas sp. E1-2-R+4
GGTGAATAAGCTGAAGCTGCTCAAGCGCTCAATGTATGGTCGCGGAAATCTCGAACTGCTCCGCCGCCGACTGATCCTGGCGCCGTGAAAACCACACAACATGCGCAAGAGCCTCATTACCGTTTCAGCTTAATGCCGTTGTCCGGAAGAAATTCAATTCCGACCGCCTCGAACGCACGGATTATGCTTGCGACATTGTTCGCAATCGGTTTGCGGGCGCCGCGCTCAAAGTCTGCGATTGTCTGACGGGAAACATTCGCTGCCTCTGCAAGATCGCCCTGACTCCATCCCAGCATGGCCCGCGCGCCGCGACATTGTTCTCGCGATAACGGTCGTTCATTTGGGCTATTCATATTGATTGACGTCTATTAATTTGTAGGGCATACTTCAAACCTGTTAAATAGAAGACGACCGGGCAGGGTGGGCCAACACCCCATCCGGTCTAACCACTTCCCAAGCTATTAGGGAGCTCGGATCATGGCTGATTCCGACAATACCAGAACTATGCCTTCCGTCACCCGCAGGAAACTGCTGACCGCCACGACGATCGCCGCGATGGCATTGCCATTCCACAACAATTCTTTCGCCACTGCTGACACCTTGGCTGGCAATCCATCCTTCGATCCGGCGTTGGCACTCTGGAACGACTGGCGGAGAGCCTATCTCGCCACCATCGCTTTGTGCAGGAAGCAGCAGCGCCTGGAAACCAGCCTTGTTAAAGCGATCGGCTTTCCAAAAGTCGAAGTCTATCGGCCTGGCGCTGAAGGGGCAGTCATTGTTTGCAGTCCAGACGCCATTGACGAAGTGTTCGGGGATAATCCCGCCTATGCCGAACTGCGCAGAAAGGCCAAGGCCGATTTGGTCGCCCATCAGGCGCGTTGGAATACCGAAGACAGGCGCATCGGCTATTCGGCTGCTTTGCGGGCGGAACGTATTGCCGTCTTACATAAACAGGATATGTCGGAAGCCCTCATGTCGGCGCCCGCCACGACACTGGCCGGTATCGCCGGCAAGCTCGATGCGGTGATGCGCGAGGGCGAAAGCTCCGAAGAGTGCGACGAGTTTCCTTGGCCTGAGCTTCGCGCCATTCTCACCGATCTGGTCCGCATCGCTAAAGCTCTTCAGCCGGGTTCGTTCATGCCGGGCAGTGACCGCACAAAGCCCTATCCGCGCCGAAGCCGGGATCGGGTCAGCGCCTCTGTCACGATGTCCGAGCGCCACAGCCGGATGACATAGAGAATAAGTCCAAGCGTTTGACCAAGTCGCGCCGCCACGGCCAGCAATCAAACGAGCTCGCTCCGCGACGCAGGCGTTGGCGGTCAGCGCTTCGATAGATAGGCCTTCGCGCGATCGCCACCCATCACGGTCTATCCTGAGCCGTATTGAACCTTCTAACCCGACCTATCGTATGCGCCTTTCCGTTCGGCTTCGAACGCCTCTTTTCCCTTTTCGGCCCAGAGCGTTCGCGCTCGTTGTCCATCGTCGCTCTTGAGCTTTTCGGCGACCCAGATCATCGCGCCGTAGAGCATGGCGCGATCGTCGCCGGTCAGCTCCACAATGCCGGACTTGACGACGAGGCCGCCTAGTTCAATCAGATGCCGCGTGCGTTTGCGGCGTTCGACCTGCCAGGTGCGCATGTCATGCCGCGCCCGCGCCGCCTGATGCCGATTGCGCGCTGCCCGATTGCGCCGGAGCGCCGCCAATGTCGCGGTCAGATGCTTTCGTAGATCGTCGCGATTTGCTGCGAAAGAACGTGGCCCCACGCTTGGCCCAGGACTCCCTCCTTCCGGCATCCGTTGTTTCGGCCAGCACGATCAGCGCGCCCGCCAGTTCCTCGGGGCTGAACGCATCCGCGCCGGTGGCGATCACCAACTCGCCGAGTTGTTGCACCTTGCGGGTCTTCAGTTCCCGCGCCTTGTCTTCGAGAGCTTTCAGTTCCGCGTCATAGTCCCGTGGTTTGCGCATGGCATCCTCCATAAGCTGTTGATGCAGCGATGTTAGTTGAGCGCCTGCCGCAATGCTGTAAGGTTGTCGGGACGGTCTGGCACGCGCCGGTCCAACCCGAGATTTTTTCGAGGGAGGGCGCGCTTATACGTCGTTCCGACGTGCGCTTGACCGTGCCAATGCTTGATCGCGATGGCGATCTATCATCTTCACGTCAAGGTCATTGGCCGCAAGGCCGGGAGCAGCGCGGTGGCCTCCGCCGCGTACCGTTCCGCCTCGCGGATGCGCGACGAGCGGATTGACCGCGTTCAGGACTTTTCCGCCAAGCGCGGCGTCGTCCATTCGAAGGTGCTGCTGCCGGACNGTACCGTTCCGCCTCGCGGATGCGCGACGAGCGGATTGACCGCGTTCAGGACTTTTCCGCCAAGCGCGGCGTCGTCCATTCGAAGGTGCTGCTGCCGGACAATGCACCCGAGGCATGGAGCGACCGCGAACGACTGTGGAACGACGTCGAAGCCTTCGAGGTCCGCAAGGACGCCCAGCTCGCCCGCGAAGTGGAGTTCGCCATCCCGCGCGAGATGAGCAAGGCTCAGGGCATCGAGCTCGCCCGCGACTTCGCGCAATCGGAATTCGTCGACCAGGGCATGATCGCCGACCTCAACGTGCATTGGGACATCGGCGAGGACGGCATGCCCAAGCCCCATGCCCATGTCATGCTCACCATGCGCCAGATTGAGGTAAATGGGGACGAGAACGGTTTTGGCCGGAAGGTGCGGGAATGGAATCGCACCGGGATGGTGGAGCGCTGGCGCGAACGCTGGGCGGAGTGAGAGCGCCGGTGCAAAAATCCACCACTGAAGCGGCCGGATATCTGGCTGTTGGCCGGAGCAAAACTCCGCCAGTGATAGCCTTCGTGCCTTTGGCCGAGGGCGGGGATG
>NZ_JAZHLK010000114.1:0-2760 GCF_036549515.1 Aurantimonas sp. E1-2-R+4
CCGTGTGAAGGGGAACCGGTGCTGCCATGACAAACCTCCGTTTGTCACAGTGATTCAGAATTCTGTCAGCTTGGGAATCCCCGAAGAGTCGGCCTTCGCTCCCGTTGGTATTACTGTCCGCGTCGATCCGTGGACAGTCACAACGCCCCCGGCCCGAAAGATTTAGGGCCGGGGCGTCTTCTTACATGGCCAATGTCGGCCCACGCACAGGGATTCTTATGCCAATATCTTCAAATACCAGCGATCGTCTTTCCGCCCTGGAAAATTTCGGAACGGACCCCGGCTCGCTGAGCGCGGACATTTATATTCCGGAGAACTTCCCGAAGAACGGCCCGCTTGTCGTCGTGCTGCATGGCAGCACCCAGTCGGCGGAAAGCTATGATATCGGATCAGGCTGGTCTACTCTCGCCGACGAATGCGGAATAGCGCTCCTGTTCCCGGGGCAAAGACTGACCAACAACCTCCTTGGCAGCTTCAACTGGTTCGAGACCGGCGACAGCCAACGCGGCGGGGGCGAACCGCTCTCGATCCGGCACATGATCAAACAGGTCGTTGATGATTATGCCATAGACCCGTCGCGTGTCTTCATTACGGGGATGTCCTCGGGTGGTGCCATGACATCCGTGATGCTTGCGACCTATCCGGAAGTGTTCGCAGGAGGGGCGATCATCGCAGGGTTGCCGTACCACAGCGCGAACAACATGATGGAAGCGATCATTCGCATGAAGGGATTTGGCAGCCCATCGGACAGCGCGCTTGACGCGTCTGTCCGTGAAGCCTCGGAATCCACAGGCCCCTGGCCGACGATTTCTGTCTGGCATGGCGGCAGCGATACGACCGTCGACAGTTCCAACGCCGGTGATATCGTCGGACAGTGGCAGAAGATCCACAACGTTGAAGGACCGCCGACACGTGTGGAGACGGTCGACAGTATTCCCCGGAAAGTCTGGTGCGACGCGGACGGGCGCGAGGTGATCGAGGAATACATTATCGAGGCAATGGGCCACGGCACGCCGATCAGTGCCGAGGGCGACGAGGGCCTGGGGGAAGAAGGTAAATACATGCTGGAAGTCGGCATTTCGTCGACCCGCCACATAGCGGATTTCTGGGGTCTGACGCGGTCCGGCGAAGCGAACCGGGCGGAACCGAGAACGCCAGCGTAGGTCGGCTCGTATTTTGGCCCGACGCGCCGCCTCTCGCTGGGTCCTACACCGCGCGTCGGGGCACTACCAAGAAGGCGCGGACCATCATGGCACGGCACGACAACACCACGGCACTCTACGCGGCCCTGTTCGGCAATCTGGCCATAGCGGTCACGAAGTTCATTGCAGCGGGGATCACAGGCGGCTCGGCGATGCTCAGCGAAGGCGTGCACAGTCTGGTCGATAGCGGCAACGAGGTTCTGCTGCTCTACGGGCAAAAGCGGGCCGCGAAACCTCCCGACGCGGCCCACCCGGTGGGGTATGGGCGCGAGCTTTACTTCTGGTGCTTCGTGGTCGCCATGATGATCTTCGCGCTGGGTGCGGGAATTTCGATCTACGAAGGTGTCATCCACATCCTCGATCCCGCGCCGATCAGCCGGCCCGGGATCACCTTCATCGTGTTCGGGCTCGCCTTTGTGTTCGAGTCTATCTCGCTCGGATTCGCATGGCGGGCCTTCCGCAAAACCAAGGGACGCCATAGCATCTGGCAAGCGGTCAGGCGCAGCAAGGATCCTACGTCCTTCACGGTTTTCCTTGAGGACTCTGCAGCCTTGATCGGGATCGTGATCGCCATGGCGGGGACGGCGGTTTCGGTCGTGACGGAGAACCCGGTCTGGGATGGTGCAGCGTCGGTCGCGATCGGCGTTCTGCTCGCTGGTGTTGCGGTCGTGCTTGCGCGCGAAAGCAAGCAGTTGCTGGTGGGAGAGACCGCCGACGCGGAGGTTGTCGCAGCACTGCGGGCGACAGTTGGCGCGCATCCCGAAGTCCGGCGTATCGTTGATCTGATCACGGTCCAGCTGGGTGCCGAGCAGGTGTTCGCGGCCTTCACCCTGGAATTTCCCGACGAGATGACCGTACCTGACCTGGAACATCTGATCGCCGCGATCGGCGGCACCGTCCGCAAGACGCATCCCGAGGTGACGCGTATCTTTGTGCGCCCGGAACCGAGACCGCAAGACTCCGCAGCCCTGTAAGTCTCGATCGGGTGCATCTTCGCGTCCGAAGGTCGCAACGATACGCTCCGATTCAGAGCTTCTTCCCGCTGCTCTCCTGTAAATCCAAAAGAGTTTTGCGGTCAAAGGCATGAACTGTCGGCCCCCCGCTTTCGCGCAACACCTGTTCACGCAACTCGGCAACGGCGACACTCGCGGCCAGCGGAAAAGACTTTTCCAACTTCGCGAGGGTTTCAGCAAGCCGGGTGACGACATCCGCATCGGTCATCCCGTATCGTGCAATCGCCGCGAAGGCCCGGCAGGTGACATCCCCAAGATCAAAGACTTCGGTCAAGACGCGCAACTGGCCACTCTGATCGAGCCGCATTGGGGAGGGAATGTCCCGGTCTGCCACTCGGCCAAGAACTTGTCCCAGCCGGTCGATGCAGTAGAGCGCGGTGGTGGGGTCGTTGATGCCGGGCGACAGGGAGCGTTGCGCCAGTTCCACGATGCGTGAGAGCGCCGGTGCAAAAATCCACCACTGAAGCGGCCGGATATCTGGCTGTTGGCCGGAGCAAAACTCCGCCAGTGATAGCCTTCGTGCCTTTGGCCGAGGGCGGGGATGA
>NZ_JAZHLK010000115.1:0-2642 GCF_036549515.1 Aurantimonas sp. E1-2-R+4
CGCCGGCTCGAACAGGACCGGCCGGGCGTCGCCGCGAGCATCCTGGAGGGTCTCGACGAAATCCTCACCGTTGTTCGTTTGAAGCTGCCGATGCAGCTTCGCCGCTCGCTGGCCTGCACCAACATCGCCGAGAACATGATGGGCACGATCCGGCGCGTCACGCGCAACGTGAAGCGGTGGCGAAACGGCAAGATGGCCCTGCGCTGGGTCGCCGCCGGCATGATCGAGGCGGCTAAGGGCTTCCGCAGGCTCAAGGCTCACAAGCAATTGCCGCTCCTCAGGGCCGCCCTTCTTACCCATCAGCAGCGCCTAACCGAAAAGCCCGTTGCCCCCGTTTCCAGGGCCGCGTAACGTTCAACCCGGCATCGCCGCTCAACGAAGTTCAACAAACTTCGGGACATCCCCCGGAAAGGAAATGGGCGACGATGAAAATCGCAACCGCGATGGTGGCGGCTTTGATGATCGCCACGAGATCCGGGAGCGAGGCGTAGCGCCAGACTCCCCGGTTCATCCCGAGCACAAATCCGACGATGCCAACGACTGCGCCAAAAATAATCGTCGCAAGGCCATATTCCGGCAGGTTGGAAAGGACCCTATCCGGATCCAATCTCAGGACCAGAGCCAAAAACAAGGCCGCAGCCCCCATGATGGTGTCATGCGCTAAGGCTATGCCGCGAACGAAAAGCATTCGGGAGACGTGACTTGAACTTGGCATGGCAACCATCGACCCGCAGTGGAACTCTGGAGAATTAACAGTTTCCTACTAAAAAATATGGCCAGAGGATAGGCTAGCATTACAGTTGCTTTCTTGATTGGATATAGGCCTGTTGGGCGGCGGCTTGGTGGGCGCGTCGCCAGAGTGACCAAGCAATGACGTGGGCGGGTTGGATCTGGCGCTTGGCCAACCGCGTGGCGACCCGGCGAATTTCCTGCACTGACCAGCGGATCAGCGGCGGCGAGGCGCGTTGATGATCCTGACCATGCTTTTTGGGGGCGTCACGGTGTTCGCGTGATGACGGATCGTGGTCATCATGGCGAAGGCCAGCATGACCAGCGAGACATGACGGTGCCAGCCGTGCCAGGATCGGGTCTCGTTGTGGTCGAGGCCCAGTTCGTTCTTGGCCGTCTCGAAGCTGTCCTCGATGGCCCAGCGATACCCCTCGACCCTGACCAGCGTCTCGAGGCCCGTTCCGGCCGGGCACCAGGTCGAGAAGAAGGCCATGTCGCCGTCGGCAATGTTGCGCCGGATCAAAAGGCCCCGCGTCCAGAGGCCGGTGAGCGCCTCGTCGTATTCGCCGGCGTCGAGATCGGCGAGATCGAGATAAGCCCAGTCATGCAGTCGCTCGCCCTTCGTGCCGTTTCCCGCCGACAGGCGGGTCCAGTCGTCAGGGGACAGCTTTCCCGCGATCGCCGCCGCCGTGCCGGCGACGGGCCGGGGTTTGTCCCAGGAGTTGAACGGATGATTGGCGTTGACGCCCAGCACGTAACCCTTGCCGGCGCGCCGCAACGCCGTCTCGATTCCGCCGACCCCGTAAACGCTGTCGGCTGCAACCCGTGCAAACGGCACGCCCGCGGCCATCGCACGCTCGATCATGGCAAGCGCGATGGCCGGCTTGGTCGCGAAGTTCGTTTCCGGCGGCACGTGCGCCGCCGCCATACGCGCCGGATCGCTCGTCCATGCCTTCGGCAGGTAGAGCGCCCGGTCGATGAAGGCATGGCCGTGGCGCGACACATAGGACGCAAACACACCGATCTGGCAATTGGTGATCTTGCCGGCCGAGCCTGTATATTGACGGCCCACTCCGCATGACGCCTTACCCTGCTTCAGGAAGCCGGTCTCATCGATAACCAGCACGGCTTCCGGATCGGCCAGCGTCTCCACCACATAGTCGCGCACGATATCGCGTAGCGCATCAGCATCCCATCGGCCGCGACCGAGAATCGCCTGCTGGCGCCAAGGTCCAGGATCCCCCGCCGCTTCCGCCCGCATCCAGCCCGTCTTGCGTCGCTCATCTCCGAGCAAACCGTCCAGGAATAAGCCTGCCGATGCCGCTACCCGCTCCTGGCGAAACAGCGGACGGATCCGTCGCTTCACGTCCCGCAGCGACGATGCCCAAAGCTCCAGCGTCTCTTCGATCGATGCGCCCATCATCCATGACCTCCGAATCATGGTCGCCCATCGATTCAGAGTTCAGAAGAACGTGCAACTGTAATGCTAGAGCATCGGGCGATTAATCGGCAACTGAATAGCCCCTAGATTTGTAGACGCCTTCTTCCCTAATTTTGAGGCAAGGAGGCCATGATGGGGTCAGGCAATTTCACGGACGACTTCAAGCGCGATGCGGTCACGCAGATCACTGAGCGGGGCTATTCGGTGGCGGAGGTGTCGAAGCGGCTCGGCGTAAGCCAGCATTCGCTCTACACCTGGAGGAGGAAGTTTTCGAAGCCCTCAGGTTCGGCCGATGTCGATCAGGCCGCGGAGATCCGTCGCCTGAAGAGGGACCTTGGACTTGGAGTTCCCCCGGTTCCGTGGCTCTTGCGCATGTTGTGTGGTTTTCACGGCGCCAGGATCAGTCGGCGGCGGAGCAGTTCGAGATTTCCGCGACCATACATTGAGCGCTTGAGCAGCTTCAGCTTATTCA
>NZ_JAZHLK010000116.1:0-2405 GCF_036549515.1 Aurantimonas sp. E1-2-R+4
AGCGTAGCCGTGCTCGTCGCGCAGACGCTCGAATATCCGCTTGGCCGTGTGGCGCTGCTTCACCGGCGCCGCCCCGTCCGCCTCCAGGATCGCGTCGATCACCGGCAGCAGCGGCGCCCAGCTTCGGCTTCGCCACCGGCTTCGTGCGCCTGTAACCCGGCGGCAGCGAGAACCGGCACATCTTCGAAACCGTCTCGCGGCTCAGCCCGAATACCCGGGACGCATCGCGCTGGCTGTTGCCCTCGACAAACACAAAATGGCGAACGGCGGCGTAAACTTCCACGACAAACATTCCCGGCCGTTCCCCCAAAAGGAAAACAGCCTATCCACTGGCCGGGTTTTACTCCGGCGCGGCCGACCCTCNCACGACAAACATTCCCGGCCGTTCCCCCAAAAGGAAAACAGCCTATCCACTGGCCGGGTTTTACTCCGGCGCGGCCGACCCTCTCGCCGCCGCTTCGTGGCCTAATCCGACATTCCCCATATGAACCCCGGTTTCTGGCGACATGGTAGTCTTCGTGGCCGCCGAGGGCAATGTTAAGCGCGGTGCGGGAGGGTAGTCGCCTGGATTTGCTGCTGATCCGCCTGAGCCGGGCCTTCCCAGGCGGTTGATGGCGTCGATTCTCGTCATCAAGGCACACCTCTCTCGTGGTTCTTGCCGGAACTCATGACAACCGGACGCGTCACGCCGGCGCTGGATCGGGCGGCGGCCGCAGTTCGGCGATCAGCCGCAGGATCTCGGCGAACAGACCCCTTGGCACCGCGACCTCAGCCAACTGGAACGTGACGTAGCGGCCGTGCGTGACGATCCTGGCGCCAATCTTGACGAGCTTCTCCTTCAAGCTGGTCAGCGACCAGTGTTTGACCGCCTCCGGCAGAGCCAGCGTCCGCATGAAGTTGCCGAGATTGTAGGCGAGTGTGTGAAGCTGAAGCCGCACGGCATTGTTCTGGAACCTCCGGCATGACAGCCGGGTCCACACAATCGCGTTCTTGCCCTCCTTGATGTGCTGCTCGGCTGTGCCGCGCTGATTGTAAAAGGCGACCACGCGCGTGGCCGGTCGGCTCAGGTTGGTGACGATGAAGCCGACGCGGGGACAGAGTTCCCCTGGATGCCATTCCACCTTGGCAACCACGCGGCGCTTCCTGTCCCATGACCCTGCCTGATAGCTGAAGCTGGCATGGGTGCGAACCACATGATTTGGCGGGCGGCCGACGGGTCGCGTCAGGAGGTACGCGATGCTTTGCTGAAGGATCGCGTTGGCCTTGAGACGGATCGTGTACTTGTAGCCCTCGGCCTCCAGAAACCCATAGATGTCCGGAGCGGCGAAGGCGGCATCGCCTCGGAAATAGCGGCGCAGGTCCCGTTCCCGGTACCGCTCAACGACGGGTTCAAGAACGCCGCGCCAGCCGTCGGCGCTGTGAACGTTGCCCGGACGAAGTTCGCTGCGTTCCAGATCACCGAACTGGTTGAACACGAACAGCGGATGGTAGCAGGTGCAGGCAAAGTGCCCATTGTAGGCGGTGCCTTCCTGATCGCCGTGGGTCGGGCTGACGCTGGAATCCATGTCGAGCACGATTGCCTTGGGCGGATGCCGCGCGTGCACCCGGTCAATCCATTGCCCTGACAGATCAGCCAGTGCAGCGAGGTTCTCGCCGCCGGCAAGAAACTCCGTCTCGAAGCGCCCCATCTGGCTTGTGGAGGCGGCCTGCTTCGCAACGGCGCGACCGCCGACAATCCATCGCATCGCCGGGTCACGTCCCAGGCGGTCGGCGTCGTTCACGTCCTCGTAGCCACCGAGGCGGCCGAACACAGACTGACGAAACAATCCTGTCAACACATGCTGGCTATTCTTGCCGGTGCGCGGATCGACGAGATCGTCGCCGACCATGTCCGTCAATCCGAGGGCGTAATCGAGCTCGCGGTAGGCCAGCAATCCGGCGTCGGTGGTGATCCTGGAACCGTGGAACTCAAGCTTCAGGCGGCGGTCGAAATCGAGCCTCAGAGGGCCATCAACCGATTCACCCGCCGGGTTCGCCATATGCTCCGCCCCAAAATGCGTTCAACACATTGATACTTATACCAGAATCAACGATCGAGCGCATCATTCAATGGGGCCATATGGGAAATCCGGGCTAATTTGTCACCGCCCTACACAATCGTCTGCGATCTCGAGCGACGACGGATCGTGAAGCTTCTGCCGGATCGGGAAATCGCAACTGTCGCGGCCTGGATGTCGGATCATCCCGAAATCACTGTCGTCTCCCGCGACCGCGGAGGTGGCTATGGAGAGGCTGGACTTGCCCCGCATTCGTGGCTCTTGCGCATGTTGTGTGGTCTTGAGGCGTCGCGACTCTTTCTAACACCGCAGATGATGCGGTGGAGGAAGCATGCCTCAAATATCGAT
>NZ_JAZHLK010000117.1:0-2337 GCF_036549515.1 Aurantimonas sp. E1-2-R+4
TGTCAACGCCGGAGCAAATATGCGCCAGTTGGCCGGAGGAAATATGTGCCAGGTGACGTCATGAGAAGGGCCCCGATCGGGGCCCTTCTCATGACGTTTCGCGCTTTTCGGCGGGATCAGTCGGGTTCGTCATTTTTGGGCGGCGTGGTGGCCTTGCCGGCCTGGCGGAGGCGGTAGCTTTCGCCGTTCATCTCCAGGATATGGACATGGTGCGTGAGCCGGTCCAGCAGCGCGCCGGTCAACCGCTCGCTCCCGAAGACGCTCGTCCATTCGTCGAAAGGCAGATTGGATGTGACGATGGTGGAGCCGCGTTCGTAACGCTGGGAGAAGGCTTCGAAGAGCAGTTCGGCTCCGGTCGGCGACAGCGGCACGTAGCCGAGCTCGTCGATGATCAACACCTGGTATTTGGCCAGTTGCTTCTGCAGCCGCAGGAGACGCTTCTCGTCTCGCGCTTCGATCAGCTCGTGCACCAGCGCCGAGGCGGTCGTGAAGCCGACGGACAGACCTTTCTGGCAAGCCGCCAGTCCGAGAGCCAGCGCAACATGCGTCTTGCCGGTGCCGGAATTGCCGACAGCGATGACGTTCTCGCTGCGATTGACGTAGTCGCATCGCGCCAGCTCGAGCACCAGCATCTTGTTGAGCGACGGGATCGCCTTGAAGTCGAAGCTGTCGATGCTCTTGACGGCCGGGAAACCGGCGGCCTTGATCCGCCGCTCCACCATGCGCCGCTCCCGGTCGATCAGTTCGAGCTCGCAAAGCCGCAGGAGGTAGCGCGAATGATCGACGCCTTCGCTGGCGCACTGCCTTGCGAGCTTGTCGTATTCGCGCAGGAACGTCGGCAGCTTGAGGGCCTTCAGATGATGCGACAGCAGCAGTTGCGGCGTGTCGCTCATGACCGGCCTCCGGCCAGCAGGCTCATGTAGCTTTGCGGCGATGTCGCATGGACCCGGGCTTTCGGCAAATAGGGATAGACCGTCATGTCGAGGCGCGGCGGGCGCCGTTCGATCCGGCAAAGCACGAGATGCTTGACGGCGTCGAATCCGATCGTGCCACGATCGAGTGCGCTGCGTATTCCATGATGGACATCATCGAGCGCGAAGGTCTCCAGCAGGCGCAGGACCTGGACGAACTCGCGCTTGCCCTTCTTGCCGATCCGCGCCTCCAAAAGGCGGCGCATCGTGGCGAAGGCCTCCGGCAGTTCCCAGCCGACGAGCGGGGCGGCCTGGTCCAGCGCGTTGGTCTTCTGCTCGAGCAATGCCAGATAGTGCAGCGGGTCGAAGACGAAGTCTTCCTTCTCCCAGGAGCGGCGGTGCCGGGCGATGATCTCCGCGCCGCAGGCAATCACCACCTCGTGGACATAGCCACGCACCAGCACCTCGCGATGGCCATAGGCGCTGGGGACGGAATAGTCATTGCCGCGATAGCGCACCAGCGACAGCGAACTAACCCGGGCGCAGCACTTGTCGCAGGCATCGTAGGCGACAACCGGCAGAGGTTGGAAGTGGGCGCGATCGCGTTCGAGACGCTCTCCGATCGTCTCGCCATGCCCACGCAACCTGTCCGCCATGCGCCGTCGGCATTGTTGCTCTAGCCATCGATTGAAATCCTCGAAGCTGGAAAACCGCGGCACCGGCACCATGAAGTTGCGGCGGCAATAGCCGACCAGACCCTCTACCTTTCCCTTGTCATTGCCCTTGCCGGGACGGCCGAAGCGATCGGCAAACAGGTAATGGGAGACAAGCTCGGAGAACACCCGGGTGCGCTTGCGGGTGCCGTCTCCCAGAATGCGGGCGACGGCGATTTTGGTGTTGTCGTAGAGGATGGAAATCGGAACGCCGCCGAAGAAGGCAAAGGCCGAGACGTGTCCGTCGCAGAAGGCCTCGCTCGTCTCCTGCGGATAAGCCTTGACGAAACAACCGTCCGAATGTGGCAGGTCCATCGCCAGGAAGTGGATCTTGCGTTCGACGCCGTCGATCACGGCAAGCGCTTCGCCGAAATCGACCTGAGCATGTCCCGGTGGATGGGAAAGCGGCACGAACATCTCGCGCTGGCGCTCCCTGGCCGCATGAACGTAGTCCTTCACGATCGTGATGCCGCCGGCAAAGCCATGCTCGTCGCGCAGCCGCTCGAAAATCCGCTTCGAGGTGTGACGCTGCTTCTTGGGCCGCTCGCTGTCGTCTTCCAGGATCCGGTCGATGATGACGATGAACGGATCGAGCTTCGGTCGCACGACAGGCTTGCTGCGCCGATACCCCGGCGGCACGGAAAACCGCAGCATCTTGTCGACCGACCGCCGGTCGATGCCGAAAAGCCGGGCGGCCTCCCGACGGCTCAAAC
>NZ_JAZHLK010000118.1:0-2275 GCF_036549515.1 Aurantimonas sp. E1-2-R+4
AGAAGGGCCCCGATCGGGGCCCTTCTCATGACGTCACCTGGCACATATTTCCTCCGGCCAACTGGCGCATATTTGCTCCGGCGTTGACATCCTGAACCATCGCCGTGGTCGGCGTTTGCAAATGGCTGGCGGTTGACGCTGCGTCGTCGGCCACTGGCCGATGACGTCGCCGACGCGGCAGCAACGACTGCCCAAGGGCCCTTCGCGCATCCTCGCGGGATGGAAAGTTCACGCGGCGTCGGGTCGGGCCACCCGCAGTCGGACCCGCGGCGCACTCTCAAAACGAAAAACCCCGCCGACGATCGGCGGGGTTTGTCTTCAGTGTGAGGCTCGGCCTGTTCGGCGGAGCCATTCTTCCGTCATCGTTTTGCTTGGGTCAGGCCTGGAAAATCCAGTTCGAGACGAGCACCACGATGACGCCCCCGGCAAGCGTCAGGTAGGGCAACATGCCTGCCTTCCGCGTCATCGCCGTGCCTGGTTCGATGTGCAGGTCGACCAGCATCTGATCGGGAAATTTCCCGTGATCCTGGATGTAGTGACGGTAAAAGAAGACCGGGATGATCAATGCCGCGGTGAACAGGCCCGCCCACAAGGCCATCGGGTTCCAGACCTGCGCGCCGGCGCCCATGAAGACGGCGTTGACGAAGGCGAAGAGGGTGCCGATCACGATGATCACGGTCGGCGCCTTGTAGGGGCGGGGAATGTGGGCGGAGTCGATGCGATGAATCCACCCGGCATTGAGGTTGAGGAAGTTGAAGATGATGTAGCCGCAATTGGAGACGGCCAGGATGAAGAAGAAACTGGTCGCATCCGCCACCGCGATCGCGAGGACGACGAGGTTGACCACCAGATCGGTCCACATGGCCCGCGTCGGCGCGCCATGTTCATTCACGTGCGACAGATACCGCGGCAGCCAGCCATCGACCGAGCCCTGGTAGAGGGTCCGCGATGAGCCGGCCATCGCCGTCATCAAGGTCAGCATCAAAGCCAAGATCATCAACATGACGAGCAGGCTCTCGATGATCGCGCCGCCGCCGACCATATGCGCCATGGCCGCGGCCACGCCCGATCCATCGACGATCGAGTCCGACAGCATGCCGTCGAGGCCGAGCGCACCTTGGAAGGTGAACGGCACCAGACTGAACAGCACAAGGCAGAGCAGGCCCGAGTAGAAAATGGCCTTGAAGGTGTCGGTGGCGGGGTTCTTGAACTCGCTGGTGTAGCAGACGGCGGTTTCAAAGCCGTAGGTCGACCATGCGGCGATGAACATACCGCCCAGGACGAGCGTCCAACCGGCAATGTTCCAGGCGCCAGGTTCCGGCGCGTATGGCTCGGCCAAGGGCACGAGCGGCGAAAAGTTCCCCCAATCAACGTTACCGTTCAGGATCGGGACGACGCCGACGATCGCCATCGGGATGATGACGAGCAGTCCGATATATTTTTGGAACTTGGCGGTTCCCAATATGCCGCGATGCTGGATCGCGAACACCATCAACATCAAGACGGCGCCGATGAAGAACGCCGAATTGAGGGACAGCGACACCGGACCGAAGGTCGTGCGAAACAACGTCCATTCGCGAATCCCCGGCGTCAGGGCGGCGACCGCGGCGGCGGTCTTGTCGGCCTCGGCAACAGTCAAGGCCGCCCCATTGGTGGCCAGCCAGTCGGCGACGGCCGTGCTATTGGCTAAGGGAACGGGCGCGAGCGCGTTGAGGATGTAGGCTGCCGCAATGGAACAACCCAGCGAAAGCACCGGCGACCACGCGAACCAGTTGCACCAGACCGACAGGGGCGCGATCGGTTTGGCATAGCGCACCCAGGCAGCCGCACCATAGATCGAGGCTCCGCCGGATTTATTCGGAAACAACCCGGCGATCTCGGCATAGGTGAACGACTGTAGGAACCCCATCGTCATCGATGCGATCCAGATCAGGAATGCAAGTTTTCCTGTAACTCCGGCGATGCCGCCAATGGAGAAAAGAACCAACGCGGGCACACCGCTTGCTACCCAGAAGGCGCCAGTCCAATCAATGCTTCGATGAAGCTTTCCAGATGCTGGGGCGCTATCGACAGCTGTGGATATGGTCGACATTTATCAGGGTTCCTCCGCATTTTTATTTATAAGTGTATATTGCAATAGGAGTAATTGATCCGAGCTCTAGCTCAGAGTCGGTCCGGAAAGTTGTTCAATTTGAACAAAGCCTTCGCAGCATTAGGCGGATAGACGCCAGTTTGAGGAATGCGAGCGCGTTGCGCGACAGGTTCTCGAAATCCT
>NZ_JAZHLK010000119.1:0-2260 GCF_036549515.1 Aurantimonas sp. E1-2-R+4
CCCATCAGCGCCAAAATGCCGAAAAGTTCATTGCCCCTGCATCGAGGGCCGCGTAACGTTCAACCCGGCATCGCCGCTCAACGAAGTTCAACAAACTTCGGGACATCCCCCGTTCTGGTATGTGAACTCCCGCCTTTCCCCGAGAGAGGCCGTAAATGTCCTTTGGCCACTCATGGACATGAACGACACCATTTATGTCGCCGATTGCACTAACAACAATTCCGCTTGGGAAAATCTCGGAGATGCGGTTTCGAAGCGGATTAGGGACGAGTGGAATACCTAATCCGATTTCCAGAACGGCGGCCGTGGCGACCATAGGGGAAGCCGTCTACATGGACCACAATCCCGAGCAAGATGGCAATCGCCGATATAATCTTCAATTTCATCTGGCGCTCCATCAAAAAAGCCCGGCTAACTGGCCGGGCAAGGTTGCATCTGCGAACAACGAATCGCGAATCGGTTGCAGCGCAATAAGTCTGGTCATTCCCTCCCGAATCGCGCTATGCACGCCGTAGCGTGTGTGTTGAACGCGCTCTAGGTTGCTCGGGAGGAAACGGTCAACCATTTGAAATTGTTAATTATTTGCGAACGTGATGGACAACTGTCCACCGCGCAACTTCTTGCGCCTTGAAACCTGAACCAAAATCGACTTAGTCATTGGGGGCCGGATAAGCAGAAGCCCCCGCACGTCCAAGTAACGAGGGCTTCCGTTTTGATCCCGCACGGTCAATGCCGAGCGCGGGATGTGTGGGTACTGCAGGCTCTTTGTGAGTCAATTTTCCCATATCGTCAAGCTCGGCATCGTTTCAAGAGCGAAAGGCTCTCACGATGACGCACGCCTACAACATGCCGTCCTACCAGCTTACTTTCGATGACGCGGTCCAGGTCCATTTGATGTTGATGGATGGCTGGTTCGCCAACCGGATCGCGGCACATTTCGATGTGAACCCCGGCCGTATCAGCGATGTGAAGTTCGGCCGCCTTCACGAAGGCAGCTACGAAGATGCTATGAAGCGTCGCCGCTCCGCAGCCGCCTAGGCTGATTATTTCCGGGCGGCTTTCTCGTGGTCGCCCGGCTTTCCGTCTTTTGCGGTCGGCGCCTTCGCAATGTCTTTTAGCGCGGCGTCGAAACGATCTTCGCTCTCGTCACATCCGAGTTCGCGGGAAGCCTCGCGGAACTTGTCAATTTGAGGCTTATCGACCAGGGGGTCGCCCATGGCACATTCCTTTACCGTCTACATCGATGAATCAGGCGATGAAGGCTTCACCTTCCGAGACTACCCGAACAAAGGGAGTACCGACTGGTTCGTTCTTTCGGCGATCATAACACCGTCCTATCGGGATCACGAGATACGGACTATTGCTGCGAATATGAGAAGGGCGATTGGGCTCCCTGAAAAGGGGCTAATACATTTCAAGGATTTATCTCACGAGAAACGAGTCCGAGCAGTAGGCGACATTGCTGCATCACACGTAGCAATAACCAGTATCCTCGTGAATAAACGGGAGATAAATCAACCGCACGTATTCACGGCTCAGCCGTTCCGTTTGTACTTCTATGCGGCCCGCCTTCTAATTGAGAGATTATCTTGGTATTGTCGAGACTACGCACGCGATAACCGGCTAGAGAACCCTGAAGCACGTATTATCTTCGAGCATCGGAAGCGCCTGTCCTATGACAAGCTCAGAAACTATCTCCGCACCCTTCATGTTGCGAACCAAGCTGACGAGTACCTCCAACTCTTAACACGCGATGTCCGGGTACATTGGCCAGCTATTAATATTGGTAAAATAGAGGCCGCACAGAAGCATGACTATGCTGGACTACAGATTGCGGATTGCGTCGCAAGCGGTCTTCGTTGGGCGTTGGAGAAGAATCAATATGGTAATACAGAGCATCGTTTCGCTAAAATGTTTCTACATAGAACCTACCGCCACACAAAATACACGAGCTACGGACTAAAATTCTTCCCGCATGGCCCGGATGACGCTGAGGAATGCTCACACTGGATAAAGAAACACTACAAGTAAGGGAGAGGGTGGTGGCCCCCCGGACCGAGAAAGTGGGATTGCTCCCCTCAGGTACCCCGGCGCTTGACCACCGCTAAGAATCTAGTCCAATCCGGCGCAGATTTCAATCTCCTTTCTCCGTCTTAGTGTCGGTCCACAAAGAAGTTGAATGATATGAATCGTTTGTGATTCCATGCTGTTGATTTGATTCGACGAGGGCATGGAAGCGATGTGGACGAAAGCAAACCGC